>CAZQXC010000048.1:0-16819 GCA_964597075.1 uncultured Roseivirgaceae bacterium
GCGAACGAAGGGTGTAGTAGGCATTGGCATTTACCTCCAGTTCGGTCATGATTTTAGTGTCTGAGAGCGATCGTTCCCGCAGCGCTTTTAACAGGTAAGCTGATTTTTCTGCGTTACTTTCAATCAACGAATCGTATATGGCTTTGAAGTCCTTCTCAGAAAGTTGCTTGATGATGTTTTTGAGTTTGGCCATTGCAGGGTTTTACAAAGTGAAAATTTACAAATTTATTCCAAGTCGACAACAATATATTTACTTGAGTTTGAAGTTTACGGTAACTTTTCCGTTTGATCTTATGGATGATTGGGAGTAGCGTTCATTCGAAAGTTTGTAGTTTTGATGCACTATTAACACTGTTGAGATTGAATATTCGGGTCATTATTAGTTGTATTTTTTTTGGCTCACTTTCAGTAGTTCTTGCTCAGACTTCAGCTGAGCGGATGGCGCTGAACAACCTGCAAAAGGGAAAGTGGGAGAAGGCCAGAACAAAGTTGGTCAGGGCCATCCGAAAGGATTCCTTGAATGCAATGGCCCGCTATGTTTTTTCAAGCTATTACTTTACGCCTGGAAATCCCGCCTTCCAGATTGACTCGGCCTATCACTATGTAATGAGGGCGCTCCACTATTACCAGTTATCAGGCCAGAAGCAGCGTGACCGTATGAGAAGATTTCCGTTGGATAGCACTATACTGGTTTATAGACGCGAGCAGGTTGATAGTGCTGCTTTTGAGCGTGCTAAACGAGTGAACACCGAACAAGCCTATATTGACTTTATCAAGGGTTTCCCCTTAGCCAGTCACCTGGAGCGCGCTCATGAGCTTCGTGATGAAGTGGCTTATATTGATGCGTTGAAAGAGAACACGTATACCAGTTTTTTGAACTACCTCAAACGCTATCCCAACGCCTCGCGTACGCCAGAGGCCCGTGAACGATATGAGAAGTTGTTATTTGAAGCTAAAACCAAAGACCGGAAACTGAGGAGTTATGAATTCTTTATTGACGAATATCCTGACTCACCGTATAGGGGAGAAGCAGAACTTGAGGTACTGGAAATTTCAACAGCGGGTGGTAGCCCTGCGGATTTCTCAAAATTTTTGAAACGATACCCAACCAGTAAGTACTACGGCAGGGCGAGGAATATTCTATATTATTTGTTGCAAGAAAAGGATCAAATCATTCCATCCAGTCTGATGAATGATTCCATTCGTAATCTGAGAAGCATTGAGCAGGATTACCTGGTTCCTTTTTTGAAGGACGGAAAGTTTGGATTTATAAACAGTCAGGGTAAGGAAATACTCAAGCCATTTGCTGAAAATCTGGAAAAGGAATACCGCTGTGGAAATATTACCGAGGAATTATTGGTGACCGAGAATAAAATTTTAGCACGAAATGGTACCGTAATCTTTACGGGTGAAATTGATGAGGTTGATGATCTTGGTAACGGATACATACTGATAACCGGAAGGAAATGCTCAACGGTTTTACATAAGTCGGGTTTTATTTTAGAACGCTGTGTTCAAGATGCAAGGATAGTTGCGCGTGCCTACGTGGCTACTAAAATCAACAACAGATGGTCCCTCAGAACTTTATTAGGTCGCAACTTGCTAGTAGGAGAGTTTGATGATATTGAAGGCTTCGATGACGTTTTGGTGTTAAAGCAATCGGGCAAATATAAACTTGTACGAAGGGAAAGTATGGCACAAGCGGCTGATCAGGGTATTGTGGTGTACAGCAGGATGTTTGATGAGGTGAGGCGCTGGGATGGAAATATGCTATGGGTAAGATCGGGCGATATGCAAGGATTACTTGACATGAATTTGAAGGAGCGAATACCATTGGGAAAAAAGGAGATTCTTCCATCATTTTTTGGAGCCATCTCAAAGTCGGCTGGAACACAAAAGCTTTGGAGCGTTCAAACGGGAGAGTCCGAAAATTTTGACCAAATACGAATTCAGAAACCCTGGGTAATTGTCCAGCAAAACAATCGGTGGAAAATTGCGGATCAGCACTTGAAAGTTTTTACTAAAACCGATTATGACAGTATATATTTTGTAGGTGCGTTTTGCATGACCCAGTCTGGTGATAGTCTGCATGCCTATGTAGCCCATGACCGGTTTATTCCTTTTAACCGATCGGCCCGTATTCATTTTTTACCGGGTAAGGATTCTGTATATTTTTTAGTATGGGATGAAGGAGAAAAGAAGACACTTTTCAACTCGAAGGGTGAGCGTTTATTTACGGTGAATTACGATCGTATTGAATATGCGGGCGAGAATATGTTTTTGGCTATACGAAAAGGGAACCGTGGATTGATCAATCTTCAAGGCAGACTTATTGTTCAGCCAGAGTATGATGCCATGGGAAATATTGAATATGGTACGGTACCCGTTCTGAAAGATCGAAAATTTGGTTTTTTAGATTTGACCTCCCGGAAGGAAATAAAGCCCCAGTATGAAAAAAATATTATCCGGTATAACAAGCATTTTTTAATCGCCCATAAGGGAGGCTTAGCCGGTTTGGTCGACTGGAACAATAAACCCGTTACACCTTTTGAGTATGAAGAAATCCGGTTTTGGAATGATTCATCTGCTTTGGTAAAACGAAATTTTCAATGGATGATTTATAACTTTATTGAAAAGAAGATTATAGCCGATAAGATAAAAAGTTTTCGTTGGCTTCGTGATACCCCGGAAGAAAAACTGATGATCGTACATCAGGAGAATAATTATGGAGTGATCAGCAACAAAAAAGGTTTCGTGCTTCCGGCTACTTACAGCGATATTGTCAATCTTGGTTCGGCTTCAAAGCCTTTATATTTTACTGAAAAACATGTGGAAGAGGCCTCCATTTATGTTGTTATTTACTATGACGAAGCCGGCAAGTTACTGCGCAGGCAGGTTTTTGAAGTGGATGATTATGAACGGATTTATTGTTCACAGAATTAATGATACCAGGTTATCTAATCACTTAAAAACAAAAAGCCCTGCATGGGTATGCAAGGCTTTTGCTAGTGATAATAAAAGACTTATGCTTTAACTAACTCAGCGTTGATGTGGATTTTCACATCTTCACTTACAACCACTCCGCCTGCTTCGGTTAATGCATTCCAGTTCAAGCCGAAGTCTTTACGGTTTATTTTTCCGTTGATTTCAAAACCAGCTTTGGTATTACCCCAAGGGTCAACCATAGTGCCACCAAACTCCACATCCAACACTAAGGCTTTTGTGGTTCCGCGAATGGTCAATGCTCCATCTAACGTATAATCGTTACCGGATACTTTCTTTAATGTTCCCGCGAAATCTATTGTAGGATATTGCTCGGCAGCAAAGAAATCAGCTGATTTCAGGTGTCCGTCACGATCCGTATTGTTGGTGTCGATGCTGGTGGCATCCAGATTAAAATTGACAGAAGCACCATCAAAATCTTCAGTTTCGCTTTCTACACTTCCGCTGAACTTTTTGAAGAACCCTGTTACGGTGGCAATCACCAGGTGCTTCACTTTAAATTGTACTTCGGTGTGTGTAGTGTCTAAATTCCACGTTGTTGCTACTGCTGTTGCTGTTGACATAGTTTTTATATTTTAAAGGTTAATACTTGTGTTTATTTGTCACACAAAGGTAGACCTACTGATTCGCGTGCAGGGTTGAACCAGGTTAAGAACGGAGCCGAATCGGCTTGAACTAGATTAAGAAATTACTTGTCCATCCGTTTTCTGCGGATTTTACTGAGAAATTCGGGCGTCATGCCCAGGTAGGAGGCGATGTATTTTAGGGGAACGTATTGCTCCAGTTGCGGATACTTTTGTTGAAAGTTTTCATAGCGTTCCTCTGCAGAAAAGGATAAAGATTGAATAATCCGGTTTTGGTGGGTAACTAATGAATTCTGAAACATGATTCGAAAAAATCGTTCAAATACCGGATATCGCTCAACCAATTCCTCCAGCCTTATTTTAGAAAGCATGAATACTTCACTATCGGCCAGGGCACGGGTGGAGTAAATAGAAGGGAGCTGATGGGTGAGGCTATGCAGATCGGCTGTCCACCAACCGGCTGTCGAAAACTGAACCACATGGTCGTTACCTTCTTTATCGGTATAATAAGTCATCAGGCAACCCGAACTTACATGATTAAAGTTTGTTGTAATTTCCCCAGCCTTCTCAATGAATTCCCCTTGTTTTAGTTTTACGGGTATGAGCAGCGAAGTGAAAAACAGTTCTTCTTCCTTCGTAAGGGTTACGTTACGTTTTATGTGCGATAGAATTCCCTGCATATCCATAAATACGAATATACCTGTAGTATTGATTTTAAAATAAGCCAGCTTAAAAATAACAAAACTGTCACGTTGAGCTTGTTGAAACCTATGTGTTGTCAAAATAGCTTTCGACAAGCTCAGGCTGACAAATAACTGATTCTTGAGGTGGCTTTTGATGTAAATTCTACAAGATCGATGCTGATCTTTTCGTAATTATGCACCATGCTCGATATAATAGTTGTTGGGGGCGGGCCCATTGGGTTGGCTTGCGGTATAGAGGCGAAGAAGGCTGGTTTAACCTATACCATTTTGGAGAAAGGATGCCTGGTAAATTCGCTATACCATTACCCTCTGAACATGACATTTTTCTCCACCAGTGATCGGTTAGAAATTGGTGGTGTTCCCTTTATCTCGCATGGGCCCAAGCCCAACCGTGCCGAGGCACTCGAATACTACCGGAGAGTTTGCTCAGCTCACCAACTGAATATCAGGCTTTATGAAAAAGTAAATACTATCACGAAGAAGGATAGCTACTTTGAACTAGCTTCCGATAGGAAAAAATATACCTCGAAGACTGTTGTACTGGCCTTGGGATTTTATGATTTACCATACTTGCTCAATGTCCCGGGCGAAGACCTTCCCAAGGTTAAGCACTATTACGATGAACCTCATCCCTATTTCGGTCAGAAGATTGTAGTAGTGGGAGCTGCCAATTCAGCTGTGGATGTGGCGCTGGAAACTTACCGTAAAGGAGCAGAAGTAACCATGGTTATACGCGAGCCCCATCTTCGCGATAGCGTAAAGTACTGGGTAAAACCGGATATTGACAACCGAATAAAGGAGGGTTCGATTAAGGCATATTATAATGCTGAAGTTTCATCTATTACACCCACTCATGTTTTTGTCAAAACATCTGAAGGGGAGGTGCAACTCGAAAACGATTTTGTGCTGGCCATGACGGGCTATCAACCCCCATTTGAATTTATGGAACAGGCAGGAGTACATTTTCATGATGATGAGTTTCATACTCCTGTATATAATGACGAAACGATGGAATCTACAACTCCGGGATTGTATCTCGCAGGTGTGGTATGCGGAGGGCTAAAAACCAATAAATGGTTTATTGAAAATTCAAGGGTGCATGCTGAAGTAATCGTTAAGGATATACAAAGCAAGCAATAAGAAGTTCAGACTATGAAGGAAGAATTGGACATAGACGGTTTTCGAAATAAAGCAAAGCGTCTTAGCCATGAGAATAGGAAGTTTCTTATTGGGTTGAAGAAAAATGATCCCCGTAAGGTGGATGATGCTTTTCACCAGCTTCATGATGAGGTATTTGATGAAATAGATTGCCTGGCTTGTGCCAACTGCTGTAAAACCACCAGCCCTATTTTTTATCAAACTGATATAGAGCGTGTAGCAAAATCAGTTCGTATGAAGCCCGGTGATTTTATTGAAAAGTATTTGCGTATAGATGACGACAAAGATTATGTTTTAAAATCCTCTCCCTGCCCGTTTTTAGATGAGGACAACTATTGCAAAGTCTATGATGACCGTCCGAAAGCCTGTCGAGAATACCCGCACACCGACCGAAAAAAGATGATACAAATCATGGAATTAACCCATAAAAATACGTTGGTTTGTCCTGCTGTATTGGAGATGGTTGAGCGGTTGAAGTACGTGAAGATCTAGTGATTGACGGTTTTGGATTTACAAACTCCTTTACAGCACCAAGTGTTGATTCTTGTTCTTAAATCAAAATGCTATGCACGTAAGATTCATATTTCTTTTTCTTATACTGATAACTTCTCCACTATGGAGCCAGCAACGCGCACGCGATTTGGGCATCAAGATCGGGGTAATGCCAACCGGTAAATTTAATGCTATAACTGATGTGCGGGGCGTAAAGGTTGGGCACACCACACTGATCGAAGGATCTTCAATCCGCACCGGGGTTACCGCCATTCTCCCACATGAGGGTAATATATTTCAGGAAAAAGTACCTGCGGCAATTTTCGTTGGAAATGGTTTCGGCAAACTGGCTGGTAGTACACAAGTTAAAGAATTGGGTAGTATAGAAACCCCCATCATACTAACCAATACGTTGAGTGTTGCCACGGCTATGGATGCCGTGATTGAGTACACGCTTGGATTAACTGGCAATGAAAATGTGCAATCGGTAAATGCTGTAGTGGGGGAAACCAATGATGGTTATCTGAATGATATCCGTGGAAGACAGGTGAAAGAACAACATGTACTGGAGGCCATCCGAAATGCAAATGATGGCGTGGTTGTAGAAGGAAATGTGGGTGCGGGAACGGGTACTGTGTGTTTTGGATTCAAAGGTGGTATCGGAACAGCCTCGCGCGTTTTACCAAAAGCTTCCGGTGGGTACATGGTTGGGGTGTTGGTGCAAACCAATTTTGGCGGTGTCCTGCAAATTGATGGTGCCCCGGTGGGTGAGACGCTGAAAAAATATTATCTGAGCGGACAATTGAAAGAAGATGTGGACGGATCATGCATGATGGTGGTGGCCACGGATGCACCACTGGATGTCCGCAATCTGGAACGATTGGCTCAGCGGGCCATGATGGGATTGGCCAAAACTGGAGGTATTGCCGCTAATGGAAGTGGAGATTATGTGATTGCGTTTTCAACCGATAAGCAGGTTAGGGTAAAGCATGAAAAAGCTGAACGAACCGACACCGCTTCCTACCTGCGCAATGATGCCATGTCGCCTTTATTTATGGCTACCATTGAGGCGACTGAGGAAGCAATTATTAATTCTTTACTCATGGCAAAAACGATGATTGGCAAAGACGGTCACACGATTGAAGCGCTTCCACACGATGAGGTACTTAAAATTCTTAAAAAGCATAATCTATCGGAAAAGTAATGTATACCTTTTTAAATGATTCGTTTGTTGATGATAGTAAGGCCTTCCTGCATGTGAGCGATCTTTCCATTCAGCGGGGATATGGCGTCTTCGATTTTTTCCGGGTGATGGATAATTACCCGCTCTTTATTGAAGATTACCTGGAGCGGTTGTATGTATCGGCAAAAGAAATGCATCTGAAAGTACCGTATGAGCCGGAGCAACTTAAGTCACTGATTTTTGAATTGATTTTCAAGAACAATATTCCGATGTCTGGAATAAAAGTAATTTTAACGGGAGGCTATTCGCCTGATGGGTATCAATTGGCTGACAGCGCTAACCTGATTATGGTTCAAAAGCCAATGAATTTTCCTGAAGCAGATTTTCAAACGAAAGGGATTAAAATCATTACGCACGAGTACCTTCGTGACAAACCCGATGTTAAAACTATAAACTATGTAGTGGGTATATGGATACAAAACAAAGTGCTTGAACAAAAAGCAGCCGATGTATTGTATCATTATCAAGGGAAGGTATCAGAATTTCCGCGATGCAATTTCTTCATGGTGAACCATGACAATACCGTAGTTACGCCCAGGGATAATATTCTGGAGGGCGTTACACGTAAGCACGTGTTAAAACTTGCGGCTCAAAAATATAAGGTAGAGATTGGCACGGTTAGGTTAGATGATGTGTTGCAGGCACGTGAAGCATTCTTAACCAGCACATCCAAGCGTATTGTGCCGATTACGCAAATGGATGAAACTATTATTGGGGATGGCAAACCGGGAAAGATTACCGAAGATTTGTATACCGCTCTTGTTAGGCTTGAGAATATTGAGCGTGCTAAAGTTTATAGCAAATAAAAAAGCTATTTCAATCAGGCCATAGCCAATTGAAATAGCTTGTGTAAAAAGTCTTTTTGATTAGGCTACCTGCGCAGCCAATTTCTGTGCGAGCACAGATTTTGGCACCGCACCAATTTGCTTATCTACAATTTGTCCTCCTTTAAACACCAAAAGTGTGGGGATGGAGCGAATGCCAAACTTAGCGGCTGTTTCAGGATTTTCATCTACGTTAAGCTTGGCCACAACGGCTTTACCTTCGTATTCTCCGGCCAGTTCTTCTACTACAGGACCAATCATTTTACAAGGTCCGCACCATTCGGCCCAGAAGTCCACTAAAACAGGTTTATCGGATTTAATGGTTTGATCAAAAGTTGAGTCAGTGAGTTCGATAGTTTTGCCCATGATTTTGTAAGTATTAAATGTTATTGATTTATTAGTTCTGCAGGATCAAACACAAAGGTAGAAGAAATTGTTCCATCTTCTTCCGACAGTGTCAAGTTATCTTCCTTTAAATCCTCGCTTAACCACCGAACCTGAACTTTGTCGGTAATTACACCTATTTCAGCATACTTTTTAAATTCCTGCACCAGGGCATTGGTTACTTTTATCCGATACGTGCGGGCCAGCAGTTCAACCTGAAGGGCTTCGTAGTCGTCTTTAATAAAGAGTTGTAAGGCAGCCTGCCCTATATATTTCTTGCACAGACTTTCAATTTCATCCACTACCTCAGAGGTAATGGCATGTAAGGGCAAGCGCAGCGCAAGCCCCTGGAGTCGTTTTTGAATGAGTTCATTTAGAAGCTCAATGCCACGGATTTTAAATTCCACATCCATCCTTCCCCAGTTATTCCGTTGAATAATACCTTCAATGAACAGAAACCAGCCTTGCATCATGAAGTTTTTATACTTCAGGTAGTCCTCACCGAATAAGGTAAAGGTAAAGTTACCACTGTAATCTTCCAGGGTGAATTTCCCGAACGGTCTTCCGGTTTTGGTGGTGCGATGTTCAACAGCGGTTACGATGCCGCAAATCTTTGTTTCACGACTGATCAATGGATCCAGGTCTATCAACTGGTTGCACAACGTATTGCAGAAGGCATCCATTTCAAACCGGAAATTATCCAACGGATGGCCTGATATATAAATCCCAACTACTTCTTTTTCAAGATTCAGTTTTTCAAGTTCACTGAATGGTTCAACCGGTTCAATTTTGGGTTTGGGCATTGCGGTGCCGGTGGTTTCGCCAAACAAACTTACTTGCGAACTCTGTTCATCCAACTGCGTTTTAGCGGCAAATTTGGCCGCTTTTTCAATTAAACTCGCTTCACCATCTTTCGCATATACATATTGCCTGCGATGGATGCCTTCAAAGCAATCGAACGCACCGGATAACGCCAGGCACTCAAATGTTTTTTTATTGACGGAACGTTGATTAACCCGTTTCGCAAAATCAAAGATATCTTCAAACGGCCCGCGGGCTTCACGCTCCTGAATGATAGCCTCAACAGCGGAGTCACCAGCACCCTTAATCGCGCCCAGGCCAAAGCGGATTTCTCCATTCCTGTTTACTTCAAAATACACACCCGATTCATTCACATGCGGACCCAATACAAGAATACCCAGGTTCCTACATTCTTCAATAAAGAAAGTAACTTTATCAAGGTTGCTTTGTGAATGTGTAAGTACAGCCGACATGTATTCGGCCGGATAGTTGGCCTTCAGGTATGCTGTGTGATACGCCACTAAGGAATAGCAGGTGGAGTGCGACTTATTGAATGCATATTGCGCGAACGCTTCCCAGTCTACCCAAATCTTTTCACAAATTTCCTGCGTGTGTCCGTTGTTTTTACATCCTTCGATAAATTTATCTTTCATTTTATCGAGAACGCTCTTTTGTTTTTTACCCATGGCCTTGCGCAACACATCCGCATCACCTTTGCTGAAGTTGGCCAGCTTCTGCGAAAGCAACATTACCTGTTCCTGGTATACAGTTATACCATACGTTTCGGCAAGAAACTCTTCAACTTCGGGCAGGTCGTATTTTATTGGTTCACGGCCATGCTTGCGGTTAATAAAAGCCGGTATGTATTCCATTGGCCCCGGCCGGTACAGTGCGTTCATGGCAATCAGGTCTTCAAACTTATCGGGTTTTAGCTGGCGCAGGTATTTTTGCATACCAGCACTTTCAAACTGGAATGTTCCTGATGTTTCTCCGCGCTGAAAGAGCTGATATGTTTTTTCGTCTTCCAGCGGCACCGTGTCAATATCAATATCGATTCCTTTACTTTTTTTAATGTTTTTCAAGGCGGTATTAATAATGGAAAGGGTAGTTAATCCCAGAAAGTCCATTTTCAATAAACCTGCGCTTTCTACCACGCTGTTGTCGAACTGAGTTACCAGCATTTCGGAATCTTTGGCAGTAGCTACAGGAACGAATTTGGTCAGTTCATCAGGTGTAATAATTACCCCGCATGCATGTGTTCCTGTATTACGCACAGAACCTTCCAGCACAACAGCCTGCTTGAGTACATCAGCTTTTAGATCTGTTCCATTTTTAAAATCAGCCAGTTCTTTAACTTCTTTAAAGGCAGCATCCAGTGTAGTGCCAGGGCGTTCGGGTACCATCTTTGCCAGGTAATTGGCATCCGCAAGGGAAAGCTGCATTACGCGCGCGCAATCACGAATGGATGATTTAGCAGCCATGGTGCCGTAGGTGATAATTTGAGCCACCTGGTTTTTCCCGTATTTGTCGATTACATAATTTAATACCTTGTCGCGGCCTTCATCATCAAAGTCAATATCAATATCGGGCAGGGAAACCCGATCGGGATTTAAGAAGCGCTCAAAAAGTAAATCATACTTAATCGGATCTACGTTAGTAATACCAATGCAATAGGCAACGGCAGAGCCTGCTGCAGAACCGCGGCCAGGCCCCACGGATACGCCCATTTCGCGGGCTTTGGAAGTGAAATCTTGAACGATAAGGAAATATCCCGGGTAACCGGTTTTCTTTATCGTCTCCAACTCAAAGTCTAATCGCTCATTTAACTGAGGCGTGATTTCGTCATACTTCTTTTTAGCACCTTCAACGGTGAGGTATTTCAGGTAATCATCCTCTGATTTAAATCCTTTCGGAATTTCAAATTTTGGCAGGGCTACGGTTCGTTCAAGCGAATAGGCTTCAACCTTTTCGATAATTTCACTGATGGTTTGAATGGCTTCCGGTAAATCGCGAAAAATAGATTTCATTTCATCCTGCGATTTGAAATAGAATTCAGTATTGGGGAGTCCTAACCTATGTCCCCGGCCTTCACCAATAGGTGTCGATTTAAACTCACCTTCTTTTATGCACAACAATACATCATGTGCATTCGATTCTTCCTTATCGATATAGTAGGTTTCATTAGCCGCGAAATACTTGACCTTGTATTTCTGTGCAAAGCCAATCAATACTTCATTAACATGGTCTTCCTCAGCTAGTCCATGCCGGTTAAGCTCGATGTAGAAGTCTTCACCAAACTGACTATGCCACCAGGTAAAAGCTTCCTCAGCCTGACGTTCGCCTACATGCAAAATCAAATGCGGAATTTCGCTTGATAAGTTTCCGGTGGTCGCAATAAGGTCTTGTTTGTATTGAGTTACCAATGCTTTATCAATGCGGGGGTGAATGCCGTATAAGCCTTCTGTAAACCCTATGGAACTGAGGATGGCCAGGTTTTGATAGCCACTTTTATTTTTTGCCAGTAATACTTGTGTATAGCGTTTATCGGGATTGTCTTTGGTAAATTTTATTTTTTTTCGTTCATCGGCCAGATAAAACTCGCAACCAACTATTGGTTTGATTTCATGCGCCAAAGCTTCACGAACGAATTTAAATGCACCGTATAGATTACCGAAGTCGGTGATGGCAACAGCCGGCATACTTAATGATTTTGCTTTGCTGATTAATGCTTTAATTTCAGGTGTTGCTTGCAATACCGAATACTGGGAATGAACGTGGAGGTGACAAAATGGACTGTCAATGGTCTCAGTTTGTTCATCATCTAATGAATAAGATGTATTTTTTTTGCGCTTTCGTTTGACAAAGTTGGCCTCATCCAGTTCAGGTTCTTCATAAAATATCTCCGAAAGTGGTGTATCATCAAAAGGGGTCACAACTTTTTTCTGCAGTAAGCCAAAAAAACACCGTGCCGTGGCCGCAACATCGTACGAAGCATCATGGGCGTCACCAAAGTCTTTTCCGAAAAGCTTTTCATGAAGTTCAACCAGTCGTGGCATTTTTAACCGGCCACCAATACCTCCGGATAGCTGACAATATTCAATGGAAGCGAGACCCGTATCAACTCTATTCCGCGATAGAAATTTTTCGGGATCAATTTGTTTCCGGATAAGTTCTGCCCCAATGATGTTTATGTCAAACTCGATGTTATGCCCCACCAGCACGGATGTCCGATCCAGATCTTTCAGAAAGGAGTTCAGTATAGTTGTTAAGTCCTGCCCTTCATTCAATGCCCGTTGCGTGGAGATACCATGAATTTGTTCGGCTTTGTATGGAATGTTAAAGTCTTCCGGTTTGATCAGGTAATTGCTTCGTGTAATTAATTTTCCCCTTTCGTCATGGAGTTGCCAGGCGAGTTGAACAAGTCTGGGCCAGTTATCGAGGTCAGTTAAGGGCGCGGTTTTGTTATGTGGAACCCCGGTGGTTTCCGTGTCAAAAATCAAGTACATCAGGTCGTAATCGCAGTGGTTGAAAACTGTAAAAGTAATGGCTTTAAGAGATTAATTCTATTCCCATAAATGAACAGAAGTTCTAAAATGGGAATTTTGTCTCATTATTGAGTAGTGTAAATAATGCTATCTAATTGACAATCAGTATATAGCATTTTTAGGCTTGTTTTTGGCAATTGACCTAGTACAAATTAGAAAGACCAAATGAAACGCATCGTCAAAAAGGTTGTAGATTTTTTAAAACGCGAGTGGTTTTTACTTGTGATGATGGTAATCATCACGATCATCGTACTTGTCTTTGAGTTGCTGCGTTAAACAAAATTCCCATCTTGTATTTAGATTCCCTTTAAACTAGATTCATCTTTGTTTAGTAAGACTTCCGGAAGTATTTTTATGCAATTGCATCTAATAACTTAAGCATACAAATACCTATGACGTGGTTAACAAAGTTTTTGTCGAGTTCACTTGGCAAAAAAATCATTATGGCCCTTACAGGTCTCTTTCTCATTTTATTTTTAGCGGTACACCTGATAGGCAACTTGCAGTTACTTAAGGATGATGGTGGCCAGGCGTTCAACATTTACGCAGAGTTTATGAGCACTAACCCTTTGATACAAACCGTATCGAAAGGAAACTTTGCTTTTATTCTTATCCATGTAATTTGGGCATTGATCCTGACCATTATAAACAGAAAAGCCCGCGGAGTTGCAGGGTATGCGGTAACTTCTTCAAAATCATCTATCTGGGCTTCCCGGAACATGGGTATTTTGGGTACCGCAATTCTTCTATTTTTAGTGATCCACCTTAAACACTTTTGGGCCGAAATGCACTTTGGCAGTGTACCCGTTGTAAACATTGATGGTAAAGAAGTTAGGGACCTGGCTGGTATAGTTGATTACTGGTTTCATGTGAATTGGTATGTGGCCATTTATGTGGTTTCAATGGTTGCACTTGGATTCCATTTGTGGCATGGCTTTGCCAGCGCTTTTCAAACCCTGGGCTTAAACCATCTGAAGTATAATGCTGTTATTAGCTTTGTTGGTAAAACCTTTGCGGTTGTTGTTCCGGCTCTTTTCGCCTGGATTCCCATCGCTATGTTTTTTGACTTGTAAACTCAACCGAACATAACCGTTATTATGAATTTAGATTCTAAAATCCCGGAAGGACCGTTAGCAGAAAAGTGGACGAAGCACAAGTTTAATTTGAAACTTGTTAATCCGGCTAATAAAAGAAAGTATGATGTTATTGTTGTGGGCACCGGTCTGGCGGGCGCATCGGCTGCAGCATCCTTGGCGGAGTTGGGCTATAATGTAAAAGCATTTTGCTTTCAGGATAGTCCGCGCAGGGCGCATAGTATAGCGGCTCAAGGCGGAATAAATGCTGCCAAGAATTATCAAAATGATGGCGATAGCGTTCATCGGTTATTTTACGATACCATTAAAGGCGGTGACTACCGGGCACGTGAAGGGAATGTTTATCGACTGGCCGAAGTAAGTGCTGATATTATTGACCAATGCGTTGCGCAGGGTGTACCCTTTGCGCGTGAATACGGTGGCTTACTTGCCAACCGTTCCTTTGGTGGGGCGCAGGTATCACGCACCTTTTATGCACGCGGACAAACAGGACAGCAATTGTTGCTGGGTGCATATTCGGCCATGAATCGTCAGATTGCCAACGGCAAAGTGAAAATGTACAACCGTTCAGAAATGTTGGATGTGGTGCTGGTGGATGGTAAAGCCCGTGGTATTATAACACGTAATTTACTCACCGGAAAAATTGAAGCCCATAGTGCCCATGCTGTACTACTTTGTACCGGTGGTTACGGTAATGTATTCTATTTATCCACCAATGCAAAAGGATCGAATGTAACGGCAGCCTGGCGTGCTCATAAAAAAGGTGCACTGTTCGGCAATCCATGTTATACGCAAATTCATCCCACCTGTATCCCTGTATCGGGCGATCACCAATCCAAGCTTACACTCATGTCGGAATCATTGCGTAACGATGGACGAGTATGGGTGCCTAAGGTGGCGCGTCCCGGTCTTCGGTCTGCTGAGGCTGTTAACATGCCAGAATCAGAAAGAGATTATTTTCTGGAACGTAGATACCCATCTTTTGGTAATCTCGTACCACGTGATGTAGCATCACGTAACGCCAAAATGGTTTGCGATGAAGGAAGAGGTGTAGGGCCAACAGGCCTTGCAGTATTTCTGGATTTTTCTGATGCCATCAAGCGCGATGGTAAAAAAACCATTGAAGCCAAATACGGTAACTTGTTCGACATGTATCAACAGATCACCGGTGATAATCCGTATGAATCCCCAATGATGATTTTTCCCGCAGTTCATTATACGATGGGTGGTCTGTGGGTAGACTATAACCTAATGACGAATGTTCCGGGCTTGTATGCGCTTGGAGAAGCCAACTTTTCAGATCATGGTGCGAACCGGTTAGGCGCGAGTGCACTGATGCAGGGATTAGCGGATGGCTATTTCGTAATTCCATATACCATAGGTGATTATTTATCTGGATTATCCTATGAAAAAGTAAGTACAGACAGACCTGAATTTCTGGAGGCCATTCAACAAACAACCGATCGCATCAGTAAGCTGCTAAACATTAGCGGAAAGAAAACTGTGGATGAGTTCCATCGTGAATTGGGTTTAACCATGTGGGATTACTGCGGTATGTCGCGCAGTGAACAAGGTTTATTAACGGCCAAAAAGAAGATTCAGGAAATTAAAGCTGAGTTTTGGTCAAATGTAAATGTGTTAGGCAGCGGGAATGAACTAAATATGGAGCTAGAGAAAGCAAACCGTGTGGCTGATTTTATCGAATTAGGAGAACTCATGGTAGATGATGCGCTCAGCCGCACAGAATCATGCGGGGGTCACTTCCGTGAAGAATCAGCCACCGAAGAAGGTGAGGCAAGACGTAAAGATGATGAATTTGCTTTTGTTTCCGCATGGGAATACAAGGGGGATAATCAGCCGGAAGTTTTGCACAAAGAACCATTGATTTTTGAAAACGTAAAACTTACTCAACGTAGCTACAAGTAATACTATGAAGGTTAATTTAAAAATCTGGCGACAAAAAGGACCACAGGATAAAGGAGGGTTCAAAACCTACCAACATGATCACGCATCACCGGATATGTCTTTCCTGGAAATGTTGGATGTGTTGAATACCGACCTCATTAAGAAAGGGGAAGAACCCGTGCATTTCGATCACGATTGCCGGGAAGGTATTTGTGGCATGTGTTCATTGTACATCAATGGTCATCCACACGGCCCGCTACAGACAACAACCTGCCAGTTGCACATGCGAAGCTTTAAAGACGGTGAAACAATTACTATTGAACCTTGGCGGGCAAAGGCTTTTCCTGTTATCAAGGACTTAGTAGTGGATCGTACAGCATTCGACAGGATTCAACAGGTTGGTGGTTATGTTTCTGTAAATACAGGGGGAGTACCTGATGCCAATGAGATTCCCATTCCGAAGAAAATAGCCGATGAGGCTTTTGACGCTGCGAGCTGCATTGGATGTGGCGCTTGCGTGGCAGCGTGTAAAAATGCTTCTGCTATGTTATTTGTTAGCGCTAAGGTTTCTCAGTTTGCTTTATTACCTCAAGGAAAGCCTGAACGAAAAGAGCGTGTTGAACGCATGGTTGCACAAATGGATGCCGAAGGTTTCGGTGCCTGCACCAATACAAAAGCCTGTGAGGTAGAGTGTCCGAAAGGAATAAGTGTAACCAACATTGCCAGATTAAACCGCGAATATTATTCATCAACAGTAAGTTCCTACGATTGGCAAGTAGGAGGAGGCGAATAAAAAATGCCCTGAAAACTTCAGGGCATTTTTTTATTTATTCTTCTTGTTAGAGTCTATTCACTCTTACAAACACCGATACTCATTCTTCCGCCATCACCACCAAATGCCGCGGCACCAACATTTCCTCCTGCCAAAATAATATCCCGGTCGGGTCCGGTTTCAGCCAGGTGAATTTTTATGCAAGCCTCCAGATTGATTAACTCCGCGTAGGCAATTGATTCTTCATTGGCCAGCTTGGTCAGGCGAGTTTCACTTTTACCAGATGTTCCTAAAACAGGGGTTAACAAGG
>CAZQXC010000049.1:0-16781 GCA_964597075.1 uncultured Roseivirgaceae bacterium
AGCGTGTCTTTCAACAGGCCTGAACCCCAAAATATTACCGAAGGAATAAACAAGGTGGCTCCGGCAATCCAGCCATGAAGAGTAGGTGACTGTCGATAAAAAGTCAAAAATAATGCCCAAGCACCACTAAAGCTTACTACACTAAAAAGCACTGCACTCGCTGAATAGGAGGAGAAGGTAATCAAGTCAAATAGCGAGGTAATTCGAATCACAAAAAAGGATGAAGAATCCCTGAAGAATGGTATGCGAGATGCATAAGCGTATGTACCATGATCTCCACCATGAGATGTTAGCAACTTCCATCCTATGGATGGCGAATCCATAAATGCTTCCCAAATAATACGACTACCTCTTGTATGATAATTAAATGTATCCCCACCATCATAGTAAAATTGATATAAAAACCCGAGGGCTAAAGCACCGAAAATTCTTAAGGTGAGGGCTGGGAAAAAATATTTACGATTAACCGCATCGGTTACCCGTGGCCGAATAAAATATGCCGCCACATACACCAGTATGATAACTATGGGGGTTACAATGAAATCGCGTAGCTCCACGTTTTGGTTGCTAGTTAGTAACTGTTAGTTGTTCGATATGTGTTTGTAAGGAGGTCCACAAAGGTACTATTTGTCAAACTTAAACAGCACTTCTGGTTTGTTGAAGAAATTTTCTAACAACTAATAACAACCAAACAATAACCACATTAATCCACCTGCTCCATCTTCTTCAACCTGCGTTTGGCATCCTTAAAAGCCTCATCCTTACGCTTCGACTGTTTCTTGACTTGCGCGAAATATTTTTTTGCTTCGGCTTTGTTGCCCTGCTTATCGGCAATCTCGCCAAGGGCGATTAAGGAATAAAGATAATACCCTGACTCGGTGGCTTCAATCTCTTCCGCATAACGCACACACAAGGCATAATATTTTTTTGCCTCGTCCAGGTTTCTTTTCGTTTCATTAATCTGTCCAAGAAAAAAAGCTGCGTATCGTCCGCTGGTGGCTTCATAGCCAATCATACCGCTGTCTATACGAGCCAAAATTTCCATACTCACGGGTTCAGCCTGGGCAAACCTGCCCACCGAATACAACATACGTGCATAATACCGATGGAAAACTGGATTATCCGGATAGGTCTGATATAAATACTCGCTTATCTGAAAAGCCCGTGGTTGGTCATTTTCATAGTTGTTCAAAATACGCATCAACCAAACCATAGCCTCCGTACGCGTGTAAAAAGCGTTATAGGATACCTCCTTCAATTGTTCAAGGCCAAGTTTTTTGTCGCCTTTGGGAAAGAACCATAGTATAGGTTTTAGTGAAGGATAATTCTCCGGAACCCAAACCGAAAAGTAATTGAAAAGGGCATCGCCAAATAATAATTCCGGACTCAAATCCTGGCCTTGTTTGCTTACCTCCAGATAATTCAACGCGCTTTTACCGGCTGATGCTGCCTTGCGCCACTGTTTCCGATATTCGTCAGAATACAATCTTCCTTTAAATCCGTACGCTGCCGAAAGAAAGAAAGCGGCTTCAATTTTATACGATGGATGTCGCTTATACAGATTTTCTGCCGCCAAAATAGTACTATCCATATACGCGAGAAAGGTTTCGTCATGTGCCTGACTTTTTGTGTTGGGCATAATTTTCCACCATTCTATCAAGCCCATAAGAAAATACGGTAATGGGTGCCAACGGTATTTGTAGCGTAGGTACCTGAATTTCCATTCAGCATCATCAAACTTAAAATTATAAAGATCGTTAAGCGCTTCGGTGCATTGTAGCTGAACGCCCAAATCAGAAATCAGGATCATGGTAGTATCCATTTTTACTTCCGGCTGTGCTTTTGACGGTAAATAGGCGACCCCGTAAAAAATGATCGCCAGCAAAAGTTGTGTATGTACCTTAATACCCATAGAATTACCTAACCCAAAGAAACTGCCCTGGTATGCAAAACGAAAACGAAACTAAGTCAATATTCGCTACCGACAAAAGGCTGCTGTTTGTACTGCTTTGTCTGATCACCCTGTTGCTGCTCTACATTAAAAAGTCTTTCATTGAAAACGAAACTGCGGCCTTTGAGTTTCTGCAGGATCGGCCCGAAGGCACTATATTAACTTTAATCAGCACGCTACAGTTCATCTCCGTTCCGGTTGTTTACCTGTGGAAGTTCACCGTAATCGCATTTGTTATTTGGGTAGGATGCTTTATGTACGGCTACCGCGTAACGTATAGCCAATGCTGGGGTGTAGTGGTGGGGGCTGAATTCATTTTCTTCTTTCCGGAACTGCTAAAAATTCTTTGGTTCCTGGTTGTTGACACCGATCCTTTATATACCGACATCGGAGCTTTTTACCCGTTATCCCTCATGCATTTTGTAGACTATTATGCCATCGACACGCGGTGGGCGTATCCGCTTAGGGCGCTTAATGTTTTTGAAGTTGTTTACTGGGTAGTGTTGGTTTCGGGTATCCATCATTACGCCCAAAAAGAAAAGAAAACCGTCTGGTTTATCGTCATCAGTTCTTATGTATTAATCTTCATTTTGTGGCTCATTTTTTACGTGATCGTGTACAAATGAGAAGGATTTACCGTTAAAACCCTAATAGTCTAATAATAACCCCAAAATCAGTATTTTCGCCCCTTCAATAGAAAAGAATATGCATTTTCAGAAGATCAATAACCTTACCGGATGGGCCATTTTTTTAATCACCCTGACTGTCTATTGGCTCACTATGGAGGAAACTGCCAGTTACTGGGATTGCGGTGAATTCATTGCCGTATCGTACAAACTGGAAGTACCCCACCCGCCCGGGGCACCGTTATTTCTTTTGCTTGGCCGACTCTTTTCCTTTCTCGCCATGGGTGATGTAACCAAGGTGGCGTATTGGATAAACTTCATGAGTGTGCTCTCCGGTGCATTCGCTTCACTTTTTACCTTTTGGTCGATTACCCTTTTGGGAAGGAAACTTCTTAACATCACCAATCCGGATGAACACACGTTTGACAAAACCCTTTTGCTTATGGGCGCTGGTGTAGTCGGGGCATTAGCCAACACCTTTGCCGACTCCATCTGGTTCTCTGCCGTTGAGGCCGAAGTTTACGCCATGTCATCGGCTTTTACTGCTTTTGTGGTGTGGGCCATGCTGAAGTGGGACGTCATAGAAGATGAATCGAAAGCTAACCGCTGGCTGATTCTTATCTCCTACATGGTTGGACTTTCCATAGGCGTTCACCTGCTAAACCTGGTAACACTACCTGCGCTGGGATTAATTTTCTATTTCAAAAAATATAAACCAACCACCTGGGGTATTATTGCAACCCTCGGTGTAAGTGGTTTGCTCATCATATTTATCAATGATATTATTATTCCGGGCCTTCCATCACTGGCTGGAAATTTTGAAGTGTTTTTTGTAAACACCCTGGGTATGTTCTTTGGCTCAGGTGTTATTTTCTTCAGCCTGTTGATTATTGGCGCATTGGTTTATGGTATTCGCCACACACAAATCAACAATAAACCTGCCTTAAACACTTTTTTACTTTCAACTACCTTCATTTTGATAGGCTACGTTTCTTATGCGGTTGTTGTAATCCGTTCAAATTACAATCCCCCTATTGATGAGAACGATCCTTCTGATATTATGAGTTTTGTGAGCTACCTGAAACGCGAACAATATGGTAGTCGCCCATTGCTTTATGGTCAATACTTTACAGCTCAGGTTATCGATATAAAACAGGGTGCACCGCAATACCGTAAAGGCAAAGACAGATATGAAGTGGCTGAGCGAAAAATTTCCTATGTATACGATCCCAACCACACAACCATACTCCCCCGCATTTATAGTACGGACAGGCAGCATCAGGCGTTATACCGATCAAAGCTCGGATTGAAAGAGGGGCAGAAGCCAACATTTTCCGATAACATCAGTTTTATGTTTTCACACCAGATTTACTGGATGTACGTGCGGTATTTCATGTTCAACTTTGCCGGCCGTGAAACCGATGAAATTGGGGGCGATTGGCTGGGACCCAACAGTTGGTTTAAAGAGGTGCCCGAAATGGTATCGTACAACAAGGCGCGGAATAACTTTTTTATGATTCCGTTCATTATCGGCCTTGTGGGAGTGATCTACCACTATTTAAACGATAAGAAAAATTTTGCGGTTGTAGGGTTGTTGTTCGTACTCACAGGCGTAGCCTTAGTAGTTTACCTCAACTCACCACCATCCGAGCCGCGTGAGCGCGATTACATTTACGCAGGGTCGTACTATGCGTTTTGTTTCTGGATTGGTTTTGGCGTAATCGCCATAGCGCAAGGTTTCGGTCGCTTTATTCAAAATCAAAAAGCAGCAGCCATTGCTGCTACGCTCATCGGGCTTACCGCACCGGCCATCATGGCGGCAGAAGGCTGGGATGATCATAATCGCTCAAATCGTTTCTTCTCGGTAGATTCTGCCAACAACTACCTTGAATCCTGCGCGCCTAATGCCATACTTTTTACCGGTGGTGATAACGATACCTTCCCGCTCTGGTATGCCCAGGAAGTAGAAGGAATTCGGACTGACATGCGTGTAGTGGTATTAAGCTATTACAACACCGATTGGTACATCGCGCAAAGCATGCGCAGGCATTACGAATCAGAGCCATTCCCGTACACCCTTACCGAAAAGCATTACAAACAGGGCGGCTACAATGACGGACTCATGTACTATGAAACAGGAATCAAGAGCATTGACCTGGCCCAGTACATTGATCTGCTCAAAAAGGAAAGTAAAAACCTGATTCATCCGCAATACGGCACCACCAACATGGTACCGTCAAAAGAATTGGTGCTTAGGGTTGATACAACCCACGTAAAATCGCTGGGGATTGTTCCGGATAATATCCAGGACCTGATGGTTTCAGAAATGAGGCTTAGGGTAAAAGGTAACAGCCTGATGAAACAGGATCTGGCCCTGCTTGACCTGTTGTTAACCAACAATTGGGAACGCCCGATTTATGTTAACAACACTTCACTTGAACAATTCAATGTTGATCTAAAGCCATTCGTAGTCATTGAAGGCAATGCTTTTAGAATTCTACCCATTCGCAATCCCGTTCCACAAAACAGGTTGGTGAACACGGAAGTAACCTATAACAATCTCACACAAAAATTCCGCTTCCGCGGATTGGATGATCCAAAGGTATTTTTTAGTGTGGACTACAGGAGCTTTGTTCAAAACCATCGATCCACTTTTAACGAATTAGCAGGGGCCCTGATTGCCGAAGACAAAAAAGAGCGTGCAAGAGAAGTGTTATTATTAAGCCTGGAAAAAATGCCGGATGCGGGCGTTCCGTACGACTTCACCAATGCCCTGAGCGTTGAATTACTGATGGAGGTTGGCGAAACCGACAAAGCCGTTGAGATCGCCACCATTATTGGTAATCGCGTTGATGAAATGGCGGCATATATGATCAGACGAGGAGAAATCAATCGCGAACTCTACAATAACATTGCTGTTTTGGGAGAGTTGCAGCGTGTATTGTATAAGTACGGAGAAAGTGATTTAGCCAAGCGCTTTGAAGATGCTTACGAAAAATTCGCAGCTGAAATTCAACGATAGATTACTACTAATCCAGTAATCCTCCAAGGTCTTAAAGACCTTGGAGGATTGTATTTATTTTTTTACAATCAAAAATAAATCAAGCGCCTCATCACCGCTATCGGTAATCAGGTAATCTTCATGGCTGATGCTCTGAACCAGGGTTGTGTCACCCGATTGTAGTTTATTCCGGTTTAACCGATTCATCAGTTCATACGGTATTCGTAACATCCAGGCCGGCAGTTTGTATTGAAGATTGAAAATATCCCAACGCATAAGTCGGTTAACCGATTTTCTGTTTTGTTCATAATAGGCCATCACCTTATTATTTCCGGTAATGCCTTTCATTTCCACATAAGAAAAAATTTCCGAGGCAAGGTATTTCAACTCATCGGCTAAATATTCCCGTATATGCCACGGATTTCGGCTGAGGGATAATTTTCTGTTCGGTGTAGTCAGCAGTGCCACACCACCAGGTTTAAGCACCCGATGAATTTCCTTTAAAAAGAAGCGATCATCCTTGATATGCTCAATTACCTGGAAGCTGACTACACAATCAAACGTGTTATCAGACAAACCCTGTAAAGGCGGAAGATTCATCGCCATAAACGTTGCATCCGGAAATTTTAATCGAAGTGCGTTTAAGGCTTCGTCAATTTTATCGACTGCCGTAAAAGTTGTGGATTTAGGTTTTAGCAACACTATTCCCCTGCCCTCGCCACAACCTACTTCCAGAACATGGCCACTAACATAAGGCTCGGCTGCAACATACGCTTTAAATAAACGTTGATGAATAGGGTTATCCGAAGGAATATTTTCGGATGTTATTTCGGTTGTATATATCTTAGCCATATGGATAGCGTGCGCAAAAATAACGGAATAAAGATTATGCGTAAATTCTTTGTTTTATGCTGGCTTCTGATTTCGAGTGGTGGTGCGCTGGCACAAAGTCTTCAGAGCATCAATTATAATTATCTCTATTATCCCGATCAGGAGTTTTTCTTTGATTGGAAAATTACTCATCGAAACAATCAAATTGAAATACAGTATTCATTGGAGCGTGCCGGAGAGGCTATTAACCTCAGTAATTATGACATTTTATGGGAAATCCGGAAAGATCTTTCCGAAAAGGAAGAAAGATCCATCTCGACCGTTAAACCAGCAGTGCCAACAGCAAATCAAAAATCGGGTAGTGTTGTATTAGAGCCGTCCGATGCCGGCCAATATGCCGTGGCCAAAGTAGTCAATAACACCAAAAAGCTTATGACTATTTTTTTTAAGCAAGTGCCCCTTAAAGCAACGCCATACATCGTTCAGAACAATAGCCCTACCGTAAAAAACTATGCGCGTTTAAACACCGCACTATCCATTTTAGGTTTTGAACCGGTAAAACCGATAATCATCTCGCATTACAGTAATGCCTTTCCCCCGGCTGCTCCGCCATTTTCAACCGGACAAGCGCGCGTATCACCATTACTTAAACCCGACACCCTATTTGCCTCTTCACCAGATACACTGTTTAACTTTAACCTCAAAGGGTTATACCTGGTACAGCAAGATACAACCTCTGCCACGGGGGTTGCTTTCAGAATTGAGGACGATTATCCCAAATTAGGTATGCTGCAAAGTCTGGTTGGACCAATGGTATACATTTGCAGCAAAAATGAATACAGCAGACTAGCCGCTACAGGGAATGACAAAGCTCAGTTCGACAAAATAATTTTAAGCATTACGGGCAATTCCGACCGGGCCAAAATTTTCATGCGAAGTTATTTTCGTAGGGTAGAACTAGCCAACGTTTACTTCAGCTCGTATAAAGAGGGCTGGAAGACGGATCGGGGTATGATTTATATTATTTACGGCCTACCGCAGGCTGTGTATCTTTTTGGCGATAGGGAGGTTTGGGAATACATAAACGCCAACTTCATCGGCAAATTTACATTTGTAAAGGCGGCCACCATCTTCGATCCCGAAAACTTTGTACTACTTCGTGATAAGGATTATGAAGCCAAGTGGTATGAGATGATTGACCTGTGGCGAAAAGCAAGATTTTAGTTATTCCTGCCTACGGCAGGCAGGCGTTGTTCGTTGCTGGTTATTCGTATTTTTGAGCCATGACGAAAACCGATATGATTTACGGCACGCGTGCCGTAATGGAAGCTATAAAAGCAGGACGGCAGATTGAACGCATCCTTATCCAGAAAGGGATTTCAAATGACCTGGTACGGGAACTTCTTCAACTTATGCGCGCAAAAGATCTTTCCTTCAGTTATGTTCCGCAGGAAAAACTAAACCGGCTTTCCACAAAAAATCATCAAGGTGTTATTTGCATGCTCTCGGCTGTAGAATATGCCACATTGGATAATATCATTCATGCGGTGTACAGCGATGGCCGTGAACCCTTCCTGCTTTTGCTTGATCAAATTACTGATGTTCGGAATTTTGGAGCCATTGCCCGCACAGCCGAGTGCGCAGGTATTGATGCATTGGTGATTGGTGAAAAAGGCAATGCGCCCATCACCAGCGATGCTATGAAGACTTCTGCCGGGGCGCTGAACCATTTACCTGTTTGCCGGGAAAAGGATCTAAAAAAAACTATTACTTATCTCCGCGAAAGCGGAATTATGGTTATAGCGTGTACCGAAAAAGCTACGAAACTAATTTACGATGTTGAGATTAAGGGCCCTGTGGCCTTGATTATGGGTTCGGAAGAAGACGGAATCTCGGATGCCTTATTACGAAGCGCGGATGAACTGGTAAAAATTCCGATGAAGGGAAATATCGGATCACTCAATGTTTCTGTTGCAGCCGGTGTGGCAATTTATGAAGTGGTGAGGCAGAAGACCAGTAGTTAATTTAAAGATTACAAAAACTCCACTCCTCCCTTCATTGCCTTTACATCATTCACAAATTGGCGGAATAGATCCTCCCGCTCTTTCTCGCAAACAATAATCACGTTGCCAAACTCACCGATCAGGTAGCCATTTAAACCTTGAGCAATCACTAGTCGGCCCGGTGTAGAAGAGCGTACAATCGAGTTGCGCGTATCGTATACCAATACTTGTCCTGTAGTGGTGTTATTATCCTTGTCCTTGGTGGAGATATCATGAATGGAGTTCCAGGAGCCCAAATCCGACCAACTGAAATTAGCCTGGCACACATATACATTGGTGGCCTTTTCCATTATGCCATAGTCGATGGAAATGCTTTTGCACTGGGTATAAATCTTTGCTATAACCTTCCTCTCCTGATCCGTGCCAAATTGATCTAAACTTTCCTCAAACACCTCTGCCATCTCAGGCAAGTGCTCTTGCAGGGCTGAGATAATGGCTTTTACGCCCCATATAAAAATACCTGAATTCCAGGCGAAGTCCCCACTCTCTAAAAATTTCTTTGCCAGTGATATTTCCGGTTTCTCCGTAAAGGTCTTCACCTTTTTTAAAATTTTCTTTTCGGGTATAAACTGGATGTATCCGTAACCCGTTTCCGGGCGGGTGGGTGTAATCCCCAGGGTGATAAGCTTATCCTGATCCTGTGCCTGATCTACTGCTTTGGAAATAGTGCTTTGAAATTCACTTTCCTTTAAAATCAAATGATCAGCCGGACTTACTACAATTACTGCCTCTTTGTCCCGTTGCATAATTTTGTAACTGGCATAAGCAATACACGCTGCTGTATTTTTGCGCACAGGTTCAGCCAATACCTGGCTATCGTTAATCTCTGGAAGCTGCTGTTTTACCAGGTGAACATGTTCCTCATGGGTTACAATAAAAATATTCTCCTTCGAACAAATCGGCAAAAACCTTTCATAGGTAGACTGAAGAAGTGACTTACCAATACCCAATACATCTAAAAACTGCTTCGGTTTGGCATTTCGGCTATACGGCCAAAAGCGTACACCTACGCCACCAGCCATTAACACTACGTAAAGATTTTTTTTCATGTTTTATTTACTCTTGAGAAGTATTGTACAATTCCCCATAACATAATCGGTACGAACCAAATACGATCTGATCTGGCTCACTATGGCAACAAGTTTGGAACTTGTGCGTTTCAAAATGAATACAAGGGGCTTAATTTCAGGTTTATTGCTACTTTTTGAAACACAAATGACAGTATCGGCTGGTAAAATATTGCCTAAATCGCCTTGAACGACATCTGTGGCATGCATAAACAAAGATGGAGTGCCGGCTGAATTTAGGGCAGTCACAATTTTATTGGCTATAATGGCACTTTTACCAATGCCTGTAACGGCAACACGGCCTTTTGAAGAATAAATTTCTTTAAAGCTCGTTTCCAAATCGTTGTCAATTAACCAGGTTTTCAATTGCACGGTATTCATTTAATAAAACTTCCTGTGCAATGTTTTTGATATTTTTTACTATATTCAATTCTGTTTCGGGAATAACTTTGATACAGACAAAGATATAAAGAATTGACAGTTACTATTTGGAATAGAAGATTATGATGGTGGTTGAAGAAAAAGATGAATTAAAGCTTAAACTAAAGGAGGTTTTTGGGTATTCCACATTTCGTGGCAACCAGGAAACCATTATCCGGAATATACTGGACGGTAAAAATACCTTTGTTATCATGCCCACAGGGGCTGGTAAGTCCTTATGCTATCAATTACCGGCTTTGATGTCGGACGGGTTGGCCATTGTTATCTCACCGCTCATTGCGTTGATGAAAAACCAGGTAGACCAATTATTTGGCTATGGTGTAAATGCCCGCTTCCTTAACTCAACGCTTAGCAAGGGGGAAATAACACGCCTGAAAAAAGATTGTGTAAACGGAGAGGTTAAACTCCTGTATGTAGCACCCGAATCCCTGACCAAGGAAGAAAACATTGAATTCCTGAAGAAGGTAAATGTTAATTTTGTAGCAATCGATGAAGCGCATTGTATTTCTGAATGGGGGCATGATTTCAGGCCGGAGTATCGAAAAATAAAAACCATGATTCAGCAACTGGGTAACTTGCCCGTTGTTGCGCTTACGGCCACGGCAACACCCAAGGTTCAGATTGATATTCAGAAAAACCTTCAGATGGAGGAGGCCGATATTTTTCTCTCCTCCTTTAACCGGAAAAATCTTTATTACGAAGTACGCCCCAAAAAGGAAACTAAAAAACAACTCATCAAATTCATGCGCGACAACAAAGGCAAGTCGGGCATTGTGTATTGTTTGAGTCGCAAAAAAGTAGAAGAGATAGCCAACCTCTTATCGGTTAATGGATTTAAAGCCGCTCCCTATCATGCTGGATTAGATCCGGATGTGCGCGAGAAAAACCAGGATGACTTTCTGAATGAAGAAGTTGATATCATTGTGGCCACCATTGCCTTTGGTATGGGCATTGACAAACCCGATGTTCGGTTTGTGGTGCACTACGATGTTCCGAAATCGTTAGAGGGCTACTATCAGGAAACCGGTCGCTCCGGTCGTGATGGTCTGGAAGGACATTGCTTAATGTTCTACAGTCATAATGACCTGAACAAGCTTGAAAAATTCAATAAAGATAAATCTGTACAGGAGCGCGAAAATGCCCGCATCTTGTTACAGGAAATGGAATATTACGCTGAATCACCTGTTTGCCGCAGAAGGCAATTACTGCACTACTTTGGTGAAGAGTTTAAGGAAGACAACTGTGGTATGTGCGACAATTGCGTTCATCCGCGTGAGCGCTTTGATGGTATGGAGGCAGTTAAAACCGTACTTCAGGCTGTTAAACAGACCAACGAACGCTTTGGACTCAATCATCTGGTTAATGTGATTCGGGGTATTGAAGACGAGTATGTAAAAAGTTATGGCCATTTCGATCTGGCCATTTATGGAACTGGTGGGGATGAGGATGCGGATTTCTGGAAATCGGTAATTCGTCAAACCCTGATATATCAATTACTTGATAAGGATATTGAAAACATAGGGGTGCTTAAAATTTCCAAGCGAGGCGAAGCCTTCCTGAAGAAGCCAGTCCCCATTGAGTTGGCGCGCGATCATGACTTCACCACCGATATCGAGGATGAAGAAGTGTCCTCTGAAAGAGCTCCCGTAAATGCAAAGGCTTACGATGGCGCACTCTTTGAACTGCTCAAGAACTTACGCAAGAAGATTGCCAAGGAAAAAAATCTTCCACCCTATGTAATCTTCCAGGACCCTTCACTGGAAGAGATGGCCACCACCTACCCTACTACCAAAGAAGATCTCGCGTCCGTAAATGGCGTGGGCATGGGTAAGGTGAATAAATTCGGAAAAGAATTTCTTGAGTTAATTCAGAATTACATTGACGAAAATGAAATTGAAACTGCAACCGAGGTTGTGGTAAAATCATCTGTCAATAAATCGAAGACAAAGATTTTTATCATTCAACAGGTAGATAAGAAAGTTGATCTGGAAGAAATAGCTGAACTCACGCATCTTTCTTTTGAAGAATTGCTCACAGAAATAGAAAATATCTGCTATTCCGGAACGAAGTTGAATCTGAATTATTACCTGGAAGCCCTCATAGATTCTCAAAAACAAGATGACATACACGATTATTTTATGAATGCGGAGACCGATAGCCTAGAAGCTGCCCTCAATGATGAGTCGTTAGCGGACTATACCGAAGAGGAGATCAGGCTGATGCGAATTCATTTTATGAGTGAGTATGCTCATTAATAATATTTAATCTTCCCGAATAAAGGCCTTAAGTTCTTATCTTTGAGGCCTTTTATAGTTACACATGAACATTCTGATTATTGGTAATGGCGGGCGTGAACATGCCTTTGCGTGGAAAATTAAGCAAAGCAGCCTTTGCACCAATCTTTTTGTTGCGCCCGGCAATGCTGGTACCGCGACTCTTGCGCAGAACATCGCAATAGGTAGTGATGACTTTAAAAAGCTGGGACAGTTTTGCATCGATCAGCAAATCGGTTTGGTTGTTGTTGGCCCCGAGAAGCCCCTTGTAAATGGTATACGTGATTTCTTTGAGAGTCACCCCATACTTAACTCCATTCCCCTTGTGGGTCCGGGAAAAACCGGTGCGCAACTGGAGGGCAGTAAAGACTTCTCCAAACAATTTATGCTCCGTCATGGCATACCTACTGCTCAGGCAAGAACCTTTCATACCCACGAAATCAATCAAGCTAAAGACTACATTAATGCATGTACTCCGCCTGTTGTACTAAAAGCCGATGGCCTGGCGGCAGGAAAGGGAGTAATTATCACTGAAGATAAAGAGGAGGCAAAACAGGTCATTATTGAAATGCTGGTAGATAAAAAATTTGGAGCCGCCAGCACAAAAGTACTCGTAGAAGAATTCTTATCTGGCATTGAACTTTCCGTATTCGTGCTAACGGATGGAAAAGATTATATCATTATGCCCGAAGCCAAAGACTACAAACGTATCGGTGAAGATGATAACGGGCCAAACACAGGTGGCATGGGCGCAGTGTCACCGGTTATTTTTGCGGATTCCGAATTTATGAAGAAAGTAGAAGACCTTGTGGTGAAGCCAACGATTTCCGGGTTACAAAAAGAAGGCATTGATTACCGCGGCTTTATTTTTATAGGTTTGATGAATTGTAAAGGGGATCCTTACGTGATTGAATACAATGCCCGGATGGGTGACCCTGAAACACAAGTAGTTCTACCCAGAATTAAGAGTGATCTATTGCCCGTATTGTTTGCAGCAGCGCAAGGTGAATTAAAAGGAAATACCATTGAAGTAGACAGTGAAACGGCCGTAACAGTAGTTATGGTGTCCGGAGGTTATCCTGGTGAGTATACAAAAGGAAAGATCATTAACGGCATTAGCAAGTCATCCGAGGCCATCATATTTCATGCGGGCACAAAGGGAGTCGATGAAAAAACAATTACCGATGGCGGTCGCGTGATGGCCATAACCGGTATGGGAGCCGATTTGTCCTCAGCCCGTGAAAAAGCTTATACCGGAGTTGCCAAACTAAGCTGGGATGGCTTATATTTCAGGAAAGATATCGGACAGGATTTGCTGAATTTCCAGTCCCATACTTCAGATAAACTCTAAATTCAGCCTTTCAAAAAAAATGATATGGGTTGTGCGTGCGGAACATCAAAAGATGGGAAAGTAGCCGGTTGTAATAATAACGGAGCCTGCCAGACAGGCGGTTGCAATAAGATGAATGTATTTGATTGGCTTTCCAACATGGAAATGCCAGGTCAGGATACCTTTAACATTGTGGAAGTCCGGTTTAAAAATGGCAGAAAAGACTTTTACCGGAATATCGATAAACTTAACCTCACCACGGGGGATGCTGTTATTGTTGAAATCCCAAACGGCCATCATTTAGGACATGTATCCCTGCAAGGCGAACTGGTGCGCTTGCAAATGCAGAAAAAGAAAATCGCCAACGATAACGAGATCAAAAAAATATATCGACTGGCCCATACCAAAGATGTGGAGAAAGCGGAGGAAGTAAAGAAAAGAGAATTACCTACCCTCTATCGCACACGTGAAATTGTGCGTGAGCTTAAATTGAACATGAAGCTTTCGGATGTTGAGTATCAAGCCGACAACACAAAGGCTATTTTTTATTATTCTGCTGAAGACCGCGTGGATTTTCGTGAGTTGATTAAAATTTTGGCAGGAGAATTTAAAATACGGGTAGAGATGCGGCAGATCAGCTTACGTCAGGAAGCAGGTCGTTTGGGTGGTATTGGCGTATGTGGAAGAGAGTTGTGCTGTTCAACCTGGTTAGGTGATTTTAAAAATGTGGCAACCAGTGCAGCTCGCTATCAAAATTTATCACTGAATCCCAGCAAACTATCCGGCCAGTGTGGGCGATTAAAGTGCTGCCTGAATTACGAGTTGGAAACCTACATGGAGGCCCTTCAGCATATTCCGAAAATTGAAACACCTTTGCTTACTGAGCAAGGAGAGGCCCGACTCCAAAAAACCGACATCTTCAAAAAAATTATGTGGTTTGGTTTTAGTGAGGAAAATACCTGGTATCCATTAAATGTAGATCGGGTAAACCAGATACTGGAATTAAACAGGGCTGGTAAAAAACCGGCCACACTTATTATCGATGTGGCTGAAGCTAAAGTGCCCGTTCAAACCCTTAACAGCGATCTGGAACGCCTGGATAAAAAATATCAACGAACCGGAAAAAAGAAAAATAAGAAAAGAAAAAATAAGCGTAGAAATCCTAACCAACCCCGAACTCAGGGATGAGAATTTTATTTTTTTTAATCACACTGATAATCGTCTGTGTGGGATGCGATCACTCCCGGCTTTACGAAAAAAACACCGATTTTAAGCAACGCTATTGGATAGTTTCAGAAAAACCCACATTCGACTTTGATATACTGGATACCGAAAGCAAGTATAATATGTACATTACGCTGCGCAACGAGTCCGATTATACTTATTCCAATATTTACTTTACATACTATCTCAACGATAGTACGGGTACAGAACTGGAAAAAAAATTAACGTCAGCATTACTCTTTGATAAAAAAACAGGCCGACCATTTGGCGATAGTGGATTAGGATATATCTACGAGCATCAATTTCCCCTACTGGAATCCTATAAATTTAAACACCCCGGCAAATACAGCATACGCTATGAACAATTTATGCGTACCGATACGCTGAGAGGAATTTTATCCGTAGGGCTTCGGGTAGAAAAGGCAGAAAATTAATATCCTTAAAAAAACAGGCATTGGGCATCAGTTTTTTGACCTGATACCCAATGCCTGAGCTTACTTCAATTGAAACTAAGCCGTAACCGGAATTTTCTTTGTTTCCTTTTGCACCGACTCATTTTTATCTAAATCAATAACAATTGGCGCGGCAATAAATACTGAAGAATATGTACCAACAGCCACACCAATTAACAAGGCAAAAGCAAAACCCGAGAGCACTTGTCCGCCAAAAATCAACAGTACCAATACCACCAGTAAGGTTGTACCTGCCGTAATGATGGTACGGGCCAGGGTATCATTAATCGCATCATTAACAATTTTACTTTTATCGTGTGTTGCGCCAAAGCCAATATATTCCCGAATACGATCGAAAATAATCACGGTGTCGTTAATGGAGTAACCGATAATGGTTAGAATAGCTGCTACAAATACCTGGTCAACTTCATAGCTTAAGCCTAAGAAACCAGCAATGGAGAATGCCGAAAACACAAAGAGCGTATCATGAACAGTAGCAATAATAGCCCCTGCACTGTACTGCCATTTGCGGAAACGAATCAGAATGTATACAAATATACCCACCAATGAAAACAAACTTGCCTCCCAGGCAGAGTTCTTAATATCATCCGCTACGGACGCACCAACTTTCGAGGAACTGGCAATAACAAAATGACCATCATCAAGCTTTGAATCCTGATCGGCATATTGCTTACCGGTTATAGCCTGAAGCCCCCCAATAAGCCTTTGTTTTACTTCTTCATCAGCGGTGTCGCTATCATCCTCAATTAAATACGAGGTAGTAACCTTGACAGCAGAATTGGATCCATAGTTTTTGACTTCGGTACCTGCATTATCAAAACTTTCACTTAGTCGTATTTTTAAATCTGTTGCTACAACGGGTTGACTAAAGGATACCACATACGAGCGTCCACCTTTAAAATCAACACCTAAATTTAATCCTTTAACAAGCAATAGGCTTAAGCCGATCAAGATGATAACAGATGAAGCGATGTAAGCCTTGCGGCTGTTCTTCACAAACTCAAAATTTCTGCGCTTCTTTACCAACCTTGCAATAGCGGAGTCAAAGGAAATCTTGCTGGCATCGCCTTTACGTGTCATCCATTCAACGATTACACGCGAAACATATACCGCTGTAAAGAAGGAAGTCATAATACCAATCATCAAGGTAATGGCAAAACCTTTAATAGGACCCTGACCAAGCATAAACAGGAAGAATGCCGTCAATAGGGTTGTAAGGTTGGAGTCAAAGATGGTCCAGAACGCCCGCTCATACCCCACCCGGATGGCATCTTTGAGCTTGCGTCCGTGTGCTATCTCCTCTTTTATGCGTTCAAAGATCAGCACGTTGGCATCCACCGCCATACCAATGGTAAGCACAATACCAGCAATACCGGGTAACGTAAGTGAAGCATTTAGCTGAGCAAGAATACCCAGTATGAAAAAGATGTTAAACAACAATGCTATGTTCGCCACAATACCACCTTTGGAATAATAGATGATCATAAAAATAACCACCAAT
>CAZQXC010000050.1:0-16780 GCA_964597075.1 uncultured Roseivirgaceae bacterium
TGAAAAATGAGGTTATCTGTTCCGAAAACCGAATTCAAAAAATTGTTCCCATAAAGCTACTTAGTTATGAGGAAACACTTCACTTAACCCTTGATCGCATACAACAACGATTGGTCGTTTCCAGCTGGAAAGATGCCGTGCCTACCGATGCCATCAACCAGAACTTTTTGAATTACATTGAGGTACCCACCTTTGGATGCTTTCATGACAAACGAACGATAAGTTTTAACAGGCCAAAAGAAGAAGTCACTGAAAATATCTGGAATATAGGTGGCGAACGGGGTTGGTATTTTGGCAACTGGATGTGGGGGATTCGCGGCTTTATCGACAAAATTTTTGGCGGTGTGGGGTTAAGGCGTGGTCGCAGAAATGCTTCCGATCTAAAAGCTGGTGATGCCCTTGATTTTTGGCGTGTACTATTGGCTGATAAGAAAAATAACCGACTACTGCTGTACGCGGAAATGAAGTTGCCCGGAGAAGCCTGGCTGGAGTTCAAAATTCAGGACAACATCTTAGTTCAGACAGCCACCTTTCGACCGCTCGGCCTCTGGGGACGCATTTACTGGTATTCGGTGCTCCCCTTTCATGGGTTTATCTTTCCCGGAATGATTAAAAACATTGTGCGTTATTAACTGTTTCAATGATTATGAAAATTTACAATCTGAAACGCATGCAGATTTTGCCCATTTCCATACAAGAAGCCTGGGACTTCTTTTCGAGTCCTGCTAACCTTTCCAAAATCACACCGGAACACATGGGCTTTAAAATTCTGTATATGTCGGGTGGACCAAAAATGTATCCCGGCCAGGTAATTCGCTATATTATTTACGGCCTGCCCGGCATACCTATGAACTGGATGACTGAAATCACGCATGTACAAGAGCCCAATTATTTCGTAGACGAACAGCGTTTTGGGCCGTATGCCCTCTGGCACCATCAGCACCACTTCAGGGACGTTGATGGCGGTGTAGAAATGATCGATGAAGTAAATTATGCCATTCCCCTGGGAATACTTGGCCAACTGGCTAACTGGCTGTTTGTAGGGCGTGCGGTAAATCGTATTTTTGAGCATCGATATCAGATACTCGAAAAATATTTTAACGACAAGATAGCAGAGCCGGCATGAGCATTTCTTTGATAGTAGTTTGTTCACTTATCGTTATTGGCACCTTTTTATTTTGGGAATTCGTAGCCTGGTTTACTCATAAGTACATTATGCATGGTGTATTGTGGGTGTGGCACAAATCACATCACACCGTACACGATCACGCACTTGAAAAAAACGATTGGTTTGCGGTAGTGTTCAGTTTGCCTTCTATTGGTTTGTTCTGGTATTCCTCCACTACAAACAATCCGTACTTATTTGCCGTAGCTATTGGTATTCTCTGTTACGGGTTGTTCTATCTTGTTTTTCATGATGTAATTGTTCACCAGCGCATGAAGTGGCGCCCAGCCAAACGAAGCAAATATTTACAACGGATGATTAACGCACATTACGTGCATCATGCCAAACATACAAAAGAGGGTTGCGAAGCTTTTGGTTTCCTGTATGCTCCCAGGAAATACGAGCCCAAAAAATTTGTTTTAAAAACCGAAAGGCAAGAAACCCAATAAAGGTGTTCAACGAGCGCTATCTCTACTTGTCATTAGATTTGCTTTCTATAAGCCTTCCGTTCGTTTATAGCTTTTATTCTCCGGCACCTTTCTATAAGAAGTGGAAGCATCTGTGGATTGCAATACTAGTCCCAGCACTGTTTTTTATTATTTGGGACGAATGGTTTACACAGATGGGCGTTTGGGGATTCAACCCACACTATCTAACAGGAATTTATATCGGCAGTTTACCCCTGGAGGAAGTGTTATTTTTCATCTGCATTCCTTATGCCTGTGTATTCACATACCATGCGCTGAATTATCTGGTAAAGAAAGATCACTTCGGGCCCTACCAGAAAAAAATATCCTGGGTTTTAATTGGTGCCTTGACCATTTTAGGAACTATCCATTTCAACAAATGGTATACAGCCGTAACCTTTTTTCTGTTAGCCGCTTATCTGATTGTGCTTACCGTTTTCGTTAAACCGAATTATCTGGGACGTTTCTATTTCGCCTATCTTTTTATACTCATTCCATTTTTTATTGTTAACGGAATTCTTACAGGATCTTTTATTGACGGTGAAGTAGTGTGGTATAACCCATCTGAACAGATTGGTTTTCGTATGGGTACGATTCCGTTTGAAGATACCTTTTACGGCATGCTACTGATTCTTATGAACGTTTCCATTTTAGAATACTTTCAAAAAAGAAAAATCCCACAAGGATATCCTGTGGGACTTTAAATGGATGTTATCGTAAGGTTTATCCAATAACTTCAACTTCCTTTACCTTCTTTTCCTTTTTAGCTTTTGTACCATTCAGGGGTTTGACAGCTCTCTTTTCAGCTTTGGCAGCTTTTTTTTCTGCCTTAAGTGCATTCCTTTTGGCTACTTTCGTATCCTTCACCACAGCCGCAGCTAGTTTCCTGGAAGATTTGCTGATTAACTTTTTTACCTTCTTGGATGGCTTGGGGTCCTCCAATGTCACCAATTCGTTAATAGTTCCAGAGAATTTATTCTTTAAGTCCTTTTTTAATGCTTTCGTCTTATTCATAAAATTTTAATTGGATGCAAAAGGTAGTAAATGTTTCCTGTAGATTAACCTTGTTAACAATTATTTAATATTAGCTTTTGTAAGCTATTCATAATAAACGAGTTACAAAAAAACACCCTGGTTTCCTATTCGTACCGTAATGAAGTAACCGGACTAGTACTTGCTGCTTTCAATGCCTGAAAACCTATTGTTAGAGAGGCTACCACAAAGGCTAGTAAGCCAGCCAATACAAAAACAAAGACCTTCAGTTCTATTCGGTACGCGAAATCATCCAACCATTGCCCCATAAAGTACCAAGCCGGAGTCACAGCCAATACAAACGAAATGCCGACCAAAACCATAAACTCTTTGGATAGCGTAAGCACTAAACCTGAAACAGAGGCACCCATAGCTTTGCGGATACCGATTTCTTTGGTGCGTTGTTCGGTAAGAAATGCTGCCAAGGCAAATAAACCCAGGCAAGCAATAAAAATGGCAAGCGAAGAGAATACTGTAAATAAATCACGCATTCTCATCTCGGCACGAAAAAGGGCATCAAAATCCTGATCCAGAAAACTGTACTCAAAGGGTACTCCGGGCGCAAATTCCTTCCACAATTTTTCAATGTTCGCTGTTGCATCCATTGGGTTGCCATCATACCGCACCATGAGCTGGCGCGAAATGTCAGTCAATTGTATCACCAATGGCCGCACCTGATTCTTTAACGATTCATAATTAAAATCTTCGATTACACCAATAACAGCTATCTTCTTTGGTTCAGTTCCACTAAAATCCAGTATCTCAGAACCCACTGCGGTTTCCAACGTCCAGCCTAATTCACGAACGGCCGATTCATTAATCAGACAAGCCGTTGAATCAGAAGCCAGGTCGCGTGAGAAGTACCGTCCCTCATTTAGGTTGAATTTCATCACGGCCTGATGATCCCAATCAGTAAAATACGATGCCAGCAAACGATCTTGCTCAGAACCTGCAATTCTGAAAACGTTAATATTATTTATCCCGGGAAATAAATTGTTGGTATACGATGAAGCTGTAATTCCTGACAATTGATCGAGTCTGTCTTTAAACGCTTTACGACTTTCCCCGATGTTCCGCATGTTTTGAATGGTTATTACCCGTCTTTTATCAATTCCCAGGTTTCGCTCCTGCATGAAATTCAGTTGTTGAAAGACCACCAACGTTGCAGCGATCAGAAAAATGGAAACAGTGAATTGCACCACTACCAATAAACTTCGTACACCTTTGGTTTTCATACCGGAACGTCTTTTTCCTTTGAGCACCTCCACCGGATTAAAAGAGGTAAGGTAAAGGGCAGGGTAACTACCGGCCAATAATCCAATAATGACCATTAAGATTGCTGCCACAACCACAAAAACCGGATCGAGTAAAGAAGAGAATAATAACGCTTTACCAGACAACACATTAAAAGCCGGCATAAGTAAATAAGTCAGCACCAACGCCAATACCATGGCTATCAAACTAAAAATAAAGGACTCTGACAAAAACTGACCAATCAGTTGAGTCCGCATGGAGCCCAGCGTCTTCCGTAGTCCTACTTCCTTGGCCCTTCCTGCTGAACGTGCTGTTGAAAGGTTCATGAAATTGATGCAAGCTATAAGCAGTATAAAAACACCTACGGCCATAAAGATATATACGTACTTAATATCACCTCCTGGTTCAGGATCACCTTCCAATTTGCTGTGCAGGTGGGTATCTACCATCGGATATACAAAGTAGCTATACTTACCGCCTTGCTCCTTAAATTGCTCGTAGGTAAGACCGAGCTGTTCAATCTCCGGTCCGACATGCTTGATAACGATTTCTTCCAACTGTGTATCAACAAAATCAGGATCGGTGTTTCTATCAAGTTTAACATACGTGTATATGGAATTACCTGTCCATCCCTTATAGATCTGATTATCTACCGTGCTGAATGACAACAAGGCACTAAATTGAAAATGCGAATTAAGCGGTGCTCTTTTGGCTACACCTGTTACTTTAAATGATTTTTTATCCGGACCAATGGTGAGCAACTTGCCCACCGGAGTTTCATTGCCAAAGTATTTCTTGGCCAGGTCTTCTGTAAGCACAACAGAATTCGGGTCTGTAAGCATGGTGTTGGCATCCCCCTCTACCAACTCAAAACTGAAAAATGAAAAGAAGTTCGAGTCGGCATAGAATACTTTCTTCTCACTGAATGATTTATCCTCGAATGCGAAAACAACTGTATTCGAGGCGGGCCAGATTCTTGTATAATCTGTAATACCGGGGATCTCCTCCTTCATCGTTGAACCAACCGGGTAACAAGAGTTACTAACGTTAAACTCCTGGCTGGCCATTTTACCCATTAGCCCAACACGGTAAATTTGATCAGCATCTTTATGAAAACGATCATAACTCAATTCATCTTTTACATAAATAAAAATATAAAGGCATGCAGCCACACCTACCGTAAGGCCCGCAATATTAATGGCTGAAAAAAAACGGTATTTAAGAATATTCCGAATGGCAATGGTGAAATAGTTTTTAAGCATATCAAACTAGATTAGGAGATTTACATAAATTAGCCATAAGGTTTTGGAAGGTATGGCTTAGATGTACACACTGAGCATAGGTTACAGGTTTAATCCCTGAAACTTAAACTTTAATGGCATTAGAACCTTACTCTTCGCGCAACACATTCACCGGGTTCATCCGTGCCGTGTTATAGGTTTTTAATGTCACCGTTAAGGCTGAAGCCGTCAGAATAATTAAAGAAGAAACCAGCATGGCTGTAAGCGTAGCCTTTTGATAAAACTTCCAGATGCTGCTCATCAACATATCCGACATCCAGAAACCTCCTGCTGCACCTAATACGCAAGCCACCAGCAGAATAATGGCGAATTCGGTATTAATAACCCGTGATATATTGGTGATGGAGGCTCCCAAAACTTTACGCACACCAATTTCCTTCATCTTCTTAATAATGTTCAACGAAACCAGTGTAAACAACCCGGTGATGGAAAGTAATACCGCCACAATACCCAGGAATACGAACATTTTAACAATATTGGTATTGACAGTTACGGCTTCCACATTTGAATCAGACATGTAGCGACTTCCGAATTTTCGGTAGGGAAAAACCTCCTTCCACTTCGCTTCCATGTATTCGTTTACCGATACGATCTTTTCGGCCGGTGCACTTACCAGTAAATGCTTGTACTTTTCAGGTGCGCTGGCGCGAATCATCAAGGGTTCCATTTCCCGCCACAACCCATTGGTATAAACATCTTTAACAACGCCTATCACATAGAACTTTGCCGTATCCATCCAAACTATCTCCTTACCGATAGGTTTATCCCACCCAAACTTTGACGCAAGCCGCTGTGTAATAATTACCGACTCTTTACGATCGGTTTCGGAATCAGTCATGAAATCCCTGCCTTCAACGAGCGTAAGGCCTGCTGTTTTCAGGTAGCCATCACCCACATTGATGATATCCACTTCAATCTCAGCTCCTTCGTGCTTGATTGGGTCGTTATAAATGCTTGAAAAAATATGATGCTCTGAACCGGAAATAGAAATAACATCGGGGTTTTGCGCCATAACATCTCGTAGGGTATTGAATTCAGCCTCGCTGTTCACCCAGGTGAATAATACTTCCTTCTGGTTAAAGCCCAGGTCAAATTCGCGTTGATACTGAGCGTTCTCCGTAAAGGCAATGCTACAAACAATACCAATAAGCGATATAGCAAACTGTAATGACAATAAAATCCTTGTAAAATAATTTGTACCGCCAAACTTCAATTTGCCTTTCAGGATAGAGGTAGGTTGAAACTTACTGATGTAAAAAGCAGGATAACTACCGGCCAATAAACCAGTAAAGAAAAGGATGCCGATCATCACAAAAAGAAAATCAGGCTTACCAAAATAATTCGTTGTTAGTTTCATATAAGGCCATAGCGAATTGAACGCAGGGATCAACAACCATTCGGTAAAAGCCATTCCGATTAGCAATGATATAAAACATACCATCATAGTTTCACCTATAAACTGGAACACTAACTGGACCCGCATACTACCCATAACTTTACGAATACCAATCTCTTTAAGTCTGCGGGACGATATAGCAATGGACGTATTAGTAAGATTGAAACAAGCAATCAGCAACACAAAAATGGCCATAACCCCAACTCCTAGAACGGCCGCAAAGGGCGATGCTTGGCGTGTCCAGGTACCCGGTCGTTCGGAGTAGGTATCTCGCACAGCCATGCCTACAAATGAATCTAGCTTATACCCTTTAATAAGAAAGTCTTCACGGATTTTGTTATTGTTCTCAATGAAAGGTAATAATTGAGCCTCTATAGCGGCTCTGCGAGTAGGATTATCCAGTTGCAAAAATAGCGTATTGCGATAACGCCAGCTATCACCTTGTTCCAATTCAGGCGCTACTTCCCAGTAGTTTTCATACACGGTAAAAGCTTCATCATTAAAGCTTGAATTGGTAGGTGGCAATTTAAACACTGCGCCAACTTCATATTCGCGAACCTTACCATCTTGTAGAATATGGGTAATGGGTTTACCCACTACATCAATCGAGTTGAACAAACGCAGCGCGAGGTCATCGCTTATAATCAGATTGGTATTTTCCCGAAGTGTTGCAGGTGAACCCTTAATAAATTCCAGAGTAAACATGGAAAAAAAATCAGGGTCAACATAGGATATGCTCGTCCCGAAAATTTCATCTACTATTCTAAGATCAGCATACGTGGTCGAATACCGTGTACTGTTTGTTATATCCTTACTGTTCTCCCGTACAATTTCCCCAAGAGGTATTGGCACCAGACCATATTCCGTAGTCTTTCCCTGGAAATCGCGTACCATGTTTACACGATAGATTTCAGAAGCATTATTGTGATGATCATCAAAACTGGCATTAAAGTCGTAATTGTACCAGGCCGTAATGCAACAGGCAATGGCAATGGCCATACCCAGTATATTGATGAAGATATAAAACTTACTCTTCATTATACTACGAAAGGTAATCAACAAATAATTCTTAAACATGGACGAAAGGGTTGGTTACGCTATAAGACTCAAATCTCACCTTACTGGTTGCACAACTGCCAATAAAAATGCCAGAAAATGTTTAGCTTAAATTAATCCGAAACAATTCATCTGTACAGTTCACTTGTTCATAAGTGAACAATGTATTGTCCGTTTCTAAAAAGAATACAAAAAAACTCTGTTTTAAACAGGGCTCTTTTTTTAAAATCAGAATGCAGCGGTTTAAATATGGAATTGCTCCTTAATATTCTCCGTTACAACTTTTCCATCGAACAAGTTGATGATACGGTGCGCATAGTTCGCATCATAGGGTGAGTGTGTTACCATGATAATGGTTGTCCCCTCCTCATTCAATTGGGAAAGCAATTTCATTACTTCTTCACCATTAGCAGAGTCCAGGTTACCTGTAGGTTCATCGGCCAGAATTACTTTAGGTTTCGCCACGATGGCTCGTGAAACCGCTACACGTTGTTGCTGACCACCCGAAAGTTGCTGTGGGAAGTGATTTCTGCGGTGCATGATGTTCATACGCTCCAACACTTCCTCAACACGCTGTTTACGTTCTGCAGAAGGAACTTTCATATACAACAAGGGAAGCTCAACATTTTCAAACACCGTAAGTTCATCAATCAGGTTAAAGCTTTGGAATACGAATCCTATAGATCCTTTTCGTAACTGTGCACGCTGACGCTCAGAATATTTAGATACTTCGTGTTCTCCGAAATGATACTCTCCATTGGACGGGTTATCCAACAAACCAAGAATATTCAGTAGGGTTGACTTTCCACAACCTGAAGGACCCATAATGGCTACAAATTCGCCATCTTTAATTTCCAGGTTAATATTATTCAGTGCGGTTGTTTCTACTTCTTCAGTAGTGTATACCTTTTCAAGATTTTTTAGTTTAATCATGGTTTTGAGTATTTACGATTTAAGGATAATCTATTTACGGATTTAGTTTTACAGTCACTATTACTCTTTTTCGACAAAAAGGTTGTGACTAATTCAATACCAATACTTCATTATTCCCAAAATTCTCATACGAAGACGTTATAATCCTGTCGCCAGGCTCAAGTCCCTCCAGTACTTCAAAGTTTTCCGTATTTTTTCTTCCCAGTTTGACGCTTCTTTTTACAGCCCGGTTACCATCAGCTTCCAACACATATACCCAATTGCCACCCGTATCTTTGTAGAACCCTCCTACCGGAAGCAATAATTCTTCTGAAGACTGGCCCAACTCTATACGCAACCTGAGTGACAAACCTCTGCGTATACCGGAAGGTGTCTCTCCGGTAAAATTCATATCCACCGGAAAGCGGCCGTTCAGAACATTGGGATACACATACGTAATCACAAGTCCGTAATCTTTACCGGCATAGTTGGTGGTAGCTCGCAAGCCCTCGGAAATTCGCGGCAGGTAAATCTCATCTATTTCAACTCTTACTTTATAACTTCCCACTACATCGACCTGTCCAAGGCGCTGACCAGCGTTAACACTTTGCCCCACATCCAGTTGAGGTCGTGTAAGCTGACCCTCTATAGGTGCTCGCACCACCAGGTTATCCAATATTTTTCCTACGTTTTCCAGACTTTGCAAAAGTTTACGTTCACTTTGATCAAGTTGCACAATCTGTCTTAATCTATCCAATGAATCCAACCGATATGCCTGATAGGTTATTTCTTTTCGTTTAAGGTTAGCCAGATAATCCGCCTCAGTTCGCTCAAATTCTTGCTTTGCAATCAGTTTCTTTTCAAAAAGTTGCTTTTGTCTTTCATACTGTGGTTTCAAGGTAGCCAACGCATTTTCAATGGTAATTAAACTCTCCTGCTGACGCAACGCATTTTGGGTAGTTAGCAACCGTGTTTCGCGAATCCGATTAATACTTTGCGTCAGATTAGATTCCTGGTCAAGGACGCTGATTTCACGGTTAAGGTTGCTTAGTTCTAAAATAACATCGCCCGGATTTAGCAAAGCACCACTCTCAGCTACTACACGTCTAATCGTGCCACCTTCTACCGCATCCAGATATACGGTGCGGCTTGGTTCAACCGTGCCTGTTTGAGGAATAAACTCCTGAAACACACCGCGGCTTACCGTTGATATCGTTATTTTATCCTTCTCAACTTTTAACCTTGAGCGTCTGTCGGCAAATAAAACCTGGTAGCCAATGAACACTACAAAAATCCCGATACCGCCAACAGTAGCGATTCGCTTCAGCGTCCAATTCTTCTTTTTTAACTGACGATCCATTACTACGCTTTAAAAAGTACCTGTTTGATCACCGTTTGCCAACAAACGTGCCAATAGCCTGAAAACTCATTCTAGCCTAATTTAGAGCAAAAACTGGATATCTTCTCGTTCACATGTGAACGTATCTGTCCGCATGCGGACATAAATTTATGTAAATTTAGAAACCAAATGCCGTTTCTGCTTAATCTTACTGCAATCGGGCTTTCGGTCCCAACTTTGCCAATGACAGACCGTTTACGGACATAATTGCTCGACTATGGAACACAAGCACGGAAAGATTTTAATTGTAGATGACAACGAAGACTTGCTCAAGGCAGCCAAAATGTTTCTGAAAAGGCATTTCGTTCAGGTTGATGTTGAAAAGAACCCGGAGACAATTCCCTCTTTAATGAGCAACGAAGATTACGATGTCATCCTTCTCGACATGAATTTTACCAAAGATGTTAGCAGTGGAAGTGAGGGCTATTACTGGCTGGAAAAAATTCTGGGATTAGATTCTTCTTCTGTGGTTGTACTGATCACAGCCTATGGCGATGTGCAGATGGCCGTAAAGGCAATTAAGGCAGGTGCCACTGATTTTGTATTAAAGCCCTGGGAAAATGAAAAACTGCTGGCTACACTTTATTCATCGATGCGTTTGCGTGAATCACGCGACCAGGTTGAAACATTGAAGTTAAAAAATCAGGAAATCAATAATGAATTGAATAACCGTTTCAGTGAAATTATTGGGCAGAGCCAATCGATGCAACGGATTTTTCAAACCATAGACCGGGTGGCACAAACCGATGCCAATGTATTGATTCTCGGAGAAAATGGAACTGGCAAGGAATTAATTGCACGATCCATTCACCGCAACTCTTCGCGCGCACAAGAAAATTTTGTAAGCGTTGATTTAGGCTCGATTACCGAAACACTTTTTGAAAGTGAATTATTCGGTCATAAAAAAGGCGCGTTTACTGATGCAAAAGAAGACCGGCCTGGGCGGTTTGAATTGGCCAATGGCGGCACGCTCTTTTTGGATGAGATAGGAAACCTTTCCATGCCCTTGCAGGCAAAACTTCTTACCGTACTTCAAAAGCGAAGGGTAAGTAGAGTGGGTGCCAATAAAGAAACTCCGGTTGACATCCGGTTGATTTGCGCTACCAATATGCCCTTGTACGACATGGTAAAGGAAAACAGGTTCCGGCAGGATTTATTGTACCGGATCAATACCATCGAAGTTGAGATACCTCCACTACGCGAACGACTGGAAGATATACCCCGTCTGGCCGAACACTTTCTGAAACATTATGCCGAAAAGTATAACAAGAATGTGAGCAAAATAAGCGAAGCCGCAGCAACGCGTATGCATAAGCATGCGTGGCCCGGTAATATTCGTGAGCTACAACATGCCATTGAACGCGCTATCATTTTGAGCAACAGCCAGGTATTACAACCAGAAGACTTTAATTTAACTGCTTCATCACTGAAAGAAGACGGACAACTCAGTCTGGAACAATACAACCTGGAGGACGTTGAGAAATTACTAATCCGAAAAGTACTGAAGAAACACAACGGTAACATTACACAAGCTGCCACAGAACTTGGCTTGACACGGTCATCGCTGTATAGAAGACTTGAAAAGCATGGTCTATAATTAATTTATAAATGTTTCAATTTGAAGATTTGAAAATGACTACATTAAGATTATTAACCCATTTTCAAATTTAAATGCTCAGCGACTTCCGTTCCCGTGTATTGCTTCGTGTCATCCTTCTGGGCTTGTCTGTTGCTTTGTTTATTTATATGCTTGGCAATGCGAACATGTTGTTTGCGGCCATCTTAACCGGGATTATCATCCTCTTTCAACTACTCGAACTTTTTCGCTTTGTCAATCAGACCAACCGTAAGCTTACACGCTTCCTTGAATCAGTAAAGTACTCCGATTTTATTTCGGGCTTCACAGCCGATCATAAACTGGGAAAAAGTTTCAAAGATCTGAATATTGCGTTTAACGAAGTACTTGAAGCTTTCCGAAAAGCCCGGTCGGAAAAAGAAGAACATTGGCAATATCTGAATACGGTTGTACAGCAAGTGCGTACCGGTATTTTATCGTATGATGGTGAAGGTAATATTCAATTGATTAACACCAATGCCCGAAAATTTATGAATGTGCAAGCCATACGCAGCATTCATGAACTGAAAGATAAAAATCCGAGACTTTTTCAGGCTATTGTTGAAACCGAATCAGGAAAGAGTAATCTATATAAAGGAAATAATGAACTCTATCTAACTATTCAAACAACAGCGCTTAGAATACGGGGAAATGATGTGCGATTGATAACCCTACAAAACATTCAGCCTGAATTACAAAAGCAGGAACTGGAGGCGTGGCAAAATCTGACGCGGGTGTTGCGGCACGAGATTATGAATTCCATTACTCCAATTTCTTCGCTTACCTCAACGCTTAAAGATGTCTTACATTATGATCTGAAGGAGCGTGACGGACATTTTGAATTAAAAGCGGAAGGTGCAGAGGATTTGAAAGAAGGATTAAACACCATTGAAAACCGAAGTAAGGGACTGATCAAGTTTATTGATGCCTACCGGGAATACACTTCCTTACCAAAACCAAAACTTAAGTCGATACGCCTAAAAGACCTGATCGAAAAGGTAGCTACACTAATGAGGCCCGATATGAAAAGGAGCAACATAAACTTTACGTATTCCTGCTCTTCAGAATATTTAACCGTACAAGCGGATAAAGAAATGATTGAACAGGTGCTCATTAACCTGTTGAAAAACGCAATAGAGGCATTAACGGAAACAGAAAACCCGGCCCTCGAGTTACGGGGCGAATACGATGAAAGCTCCGTCAAAATAGTGGTGATTGATAACGGGGCTGGCATTATAAAGGAAGCCATCGAAAAAATATTTGTGCCGTTTTACACTACCAAACGAACCGGATCAGGCATCGGACTAAGCCTTTCCCGGCAGATCATGCAAATGCACAATGGCTCTATCAGTGTGGAGTCTGCACCGGATGTAATGACGGTGTTTACGCTTAGATTTTAAACAAAGCAATAGCGATTACTTTCTTGCTCGTTTCAGGGTGGATTTTTTTACATTAAAATATGTTGATCCAGAATCCTCTTTAACTCTTCCCATTCTTCCACCTTCGTTGGAGTATCTGAAATCACCTTCTACAGTTCCGGTAAGTGTACTGGCATCATCTAACACCACATTAAACTGTAATCTATATTCCCGGGAGCCACTCAACTTGGTTATCACCACGGAACCACTGATTGCGCTATATGTTGTGGATGTCTCAAAATCACGATACTCAATAATGTCAAAGAAGTTTGTTCCGGTTGTACCATAGGTAAATGTACCCGCCTGAAAGCCAGTGGTTCCTAACGAAAACGCCTCGAAATAGAGCTGGTAAGTTTCATCGGAATCATAAATATAAAAATCATAGTTGTAATGCGTTCCAAATGAACCATAATCATAAATCTCACCAACGTCAGCATTCCGGCTATCTGCGCCAACCGTTATATTTCCTGTAATGTTAGGTTCGCCTATATTAATAATTTCAATTTCCCCAGAAAAATTTCCTTCTAATTTCTCTCCCTCGGATGTTGTGGTGTTAAAATTAAAGCTGTACGTATTACCGGTAATGGATACCGTCACTGTTCCTCCGGTAAGCTCAATCGGGTCTACCTCATCATCGAAGAAAAATAATTCTGCAACTGTAAAAAGGTTCCCGGCCGGAACACTTCCTTCGCCATTAAAATAAGAAAACGTACCGCCTTGAAAATTTTCACTACCAGCAGAATAAAGCTCAATATAAAACCCAAACTCATAAACCGAAGTGTTATCTTCTGGATCAATTTCTCTGTCAAAAAAAACAAAATCGGTATTGTTATACGTTACAGATCCCTCCTGAAAGGACCCATAATTTAAACCAAAGGCAAATTCAAATTTGTAATCCCTGCCATCGTACCGTATGGTGTTGATGGGGAATCCATCCTCATCCTTGCTGCAGGAAGAAACAAACAATAGGGTGATCAGTAATGTGCAAGTACTAATTTTTAGTAGGGTTTTCATTTTTCGGAGAAGATTGTTGATTAAAAGGTAACTCATCCAAATCGTATTTCCAAGCTCCATGCAACGCACATTTAGAATCAGGCTAAATACTCATCCCACTCATTTCCATGATGGTCTGATAACTCTCGTAAAAAGAGAGAATATGTTGGCTTATGTGGTTTTCGGTGTAGGGGCATACCGGCTTCCTCGGGGGTATAGTCACCTTTTTTGGCGTTACACCTTTTGCAGGCAGTCACCAGGTTTACCCAGGTGTGCTGCCCGCCTTTTGAACTTGGAATGACATGGTCTAACGTAAGGTCCTTCTTCGTACTGCAATATTGACACTCAAAATTATCGCGCTTAAAAATATTCTGCCGGGTAAGGGCTACGCCTTTGTAAGGCGCGCGCACATACCGGTTAAGTCGTATAACCGATGGCATGGGGAAAGTTTGTGTAACCGAACGTAACTTATGACCATTGGCCGGACGAATCATTTCACTTTTGTTCAGGTACACCAGTAAAAAAGCACGCTGTATGGAGCAAACCATCAACGGGCTAAAATCCTGATTTAATACCAAAACCCTGCTATTCATGCGGGTAAGTTAATGGCATTCTTTTTATCATGCAAGGCAAGACATAGCCAACACGGTAGCAGAGAAAGGGTTTTACCAATTACACTGATAGAATTCTTCGAATTTCAACCAATGAATGTGTGTAAATCTTCGTATCAAGGTTAAGTATACCATCTTCAGTCAGGTAGTCGATACGCACCTTGCCAAAAGCATGAATGACTTTATCCTTTTCCAGGATTAAACCAACATGACTGCTCTTACTCCCATGGGCAGAAAAAAAGGCCAGGTCGCCAGGCATAGCTTCAGTAAGATTATTAATTGTCTTTCCTTGTCTGGATTGTTCGGCAATAGTCCTCCCTAACCGATAGCCACAAATTTTATATGTCATCTGCACAAATCCTGCGGCATCGATACCAAAAGGACTTTTACCACCCCATTGGTAGGGTGAATTCAGATATTTAAGCGCCACGGCTTTCAAAAAATCGGATTCTCGCTTTACGCCTAAACTTTTCGAGTCCCCGTTAAAAGCAAATTGCTCTTCCATTTTAAATAGTTCCGAGCCTGATATGGGTATGATGCTACCCATTAAGATCATCAGAGGACTTTTATTATAAAGAATACTGGAGGAGAGATCTGTTGTAATCTTAAAATCGGCTCGATTGATATAATCATAGTACTCCTGTGTTACTGTGTGATATTGATAGGCATTGATCCAGCCTTCACACTGATCGTAATACATATGAATACGAAGCCAGATTTTATCTTTACTTACTTCGAGTACTTCATAATGGTCGCCAAATAACAACTGACTAACTTGTTCCGATTTATCGGAAGGTTCTGCCCGCATGGGAATCAGGCTTAACCGGCAAACGCCAAAGTCGCGAGGATCGTTATTCACGTAGTCTAGAATTTTATACGGCTTAATTCACGCTTTACATCGCGTTCTTTAATACTGTCACGCTTGTCGTGAATCTTTTTGCCGCGCGCTAAAGCAATTTCCAATTTTGCAAAACCCCGATCATTAATAAACAGCCGAACGGGCACCAGGGTAAGACCTTTTTCTTCAACCTTGCCCTCAAGCTTTCTAAGCTCTGATCGCTTTAATAATAATTTACGCTCACGCGCAGCCTCATGGTTATAATGCGTACCCTGAGCGTATGGATTTATCGTAATCGACTTCACAAACAACTCGCCATTATTAAAATAGCAATACCCATCCTGAAGATTAACCTTTCCCTCTTTTATTGATTTAATTTCTGTTCCTTTTAAAACAAGGCCGGCTACATATTTGTCTAAAAGCTCATACTCAAACCCAGCTCGTTTATTTCTTATGTTGATTGTATCGGAAAACCGCTTATCCACCTTGCTTATCTTTTTGAAAACAAATTCTTTATTTTCTCCCGCATTAAAATCTTCTGCCCGGTTTTTCCAACAGCAATTATACGGCCTTCCACACTGGCAATATACGAGCATATAAGCTCATGCCCACTAATTTTTTCAACAGCAGCCTCAATGGAAACCGTTTCATGAACAAAGGCCGGACCTTTATGTTCTATACTCAAGAACGTGCCAATACCCTCTTCATCGGCATCAAGCATCTCCAACACAAATTGACGGGTAGTCCACTCAATATCACGTGCAAGCGCAAAGGTAGAACATACAGGATGCACCACCTCACCATGAAAAGCAGCAACATCTTGCTCAGTTACAATATGCAGATATTTTTTTGTATCGCCAGGTTTAAAGATATTCTTCATAAAATCACAAGGCCATCCGGGCCATTGGTGAAACCTCCAAATTGCTAAATTCCCCTTTCAAATATTTATAATGGGCAGCCATGGCAATCATACCCGCATTATCGGTACAATATTCAAAAGCAGGAATAAACACATTCCATTGATTTTTTTTCGCAACTGATAACAGTGTTTTGCGTAGACCACTGTTTGCGGATACTCCTCCGGCAATTGCAATTTGTGTTATACCCGTTTTCTCACTTGCCATAGTCAACTTTTCTACCAACATGGTGATAAGGTGGTTTTGAATGCTTGCGCATAAATCATTCAGGTTATCTTCCACAAACGTTGGCTCTTTCTTTTTAGCATCACGAATAAAATAAAGAAAAGCTGTTTTTATTCCACTAAATGAAAAATCAAGATCGGGCATAAAGGTTTTTGAAAATGAAAAAGCATTTTCGTTACCG
>CAZQXC010000051.1:0-15607 GCA_964597075.1 uncultured Roseivirgaceae bacterium
CTGTGGCCAAGGCATACATGTAGTTAACCAGCCTGTCGTGGGTAATGTGCCATTCGCCTACCTCATGCCCGATGATGGCTTTGGGGGTAGGGACATTTTGATTGTAAGAAGTACCCTCCGGGAGATAATAGGAGAGATCGGGCTGTGCGCTTAGGGGGCTTGCCAACAGGGTAAGTAGCGCGATAGTGCAATTCAATAACTTCATAGGAAAACAGGTTTATCGATTGAAATAGAGTAAAAGGCTGGTTTTGAATCAAGCCTTTTAAGTACATTTTTACAGACGGTCAACTTAAAGGCTGTTAATTAATTGTGAATAAAATTGTGGAAAGATTTAAAGGGCAATTAAAACCATATCTGATAAATCGGGATAATTTTGTTGCCGAATATTAAACAACTTAAATCCCAAAATTATGAGGAGAATTTTACTACTCGCATCCATTGTGCTGGCCACCTTTTCAGGGGTGTTTGCTCAAGGGATAACCACGTCAAGCATTAGTGGTTTTGTTACCGACAATTCAGGAGTTGCTTTGCCGGGAGCTAACATTGTTGCGGTGCATGAGCCAACCGGAACCCAATACGGATCCACCTCTCGTTTGGATGGAAATTTCAACCTTCCAAATCTTCGGTCGGGTGGCCCTTATTCTATCACCGTAACATATGTTGGATACATCGAAGAAAAAGTTGAAAACATACAACTGGCGCTCGGTCAAAATCTTGTTCTAAGATTTCAGTTGAACGAAGAGGCAACCCAGTTAGGGGAGATTGTAGTTAGTTCGACCCGGGATAAAATCTTTGATGCGGATAAAACTGGTGCTTCCACAAACATCAGCACAAAAAAATTACAACAAATGCCTACATTAAATCGCTCGTTATTAGATTTTACTCGCCTAACGCCTCAAAGCAATGGTGGCAGTTTTGGGGGCCGCGATAGGCGCTTCAATAACCTGACGATTGATGGTGCCGTAAACAATGATGTGTTTGGCCTTGCTCCTACACCAGGAGGTCAAACTAACACACAACCAATCAGCTTGGATGCTGTGCAGGAAATTCAGGTGAACCTGGCTCCATATGATGTACGCCAGGGAAGCTTTACCGGTGCCGGTGTAAATGCAATTACCCGAAGCGGTACAAATGAGCTTCAGGGTTCCGTTTATTACTTCTTGCGTAATCAAGATTTGGCCGGTACAAAGGTTAGAGATCAGGAAGTTTCTGCTGAAGACTTTACACAGTCTACAATCGGAGCCCGCGTTGGGGGTGCAATTATTAAGAACAAGTTTTTCTATTTTGTTAACGCAGAGCAAGAAAAGCGTAACTCTCCTCCAGTGCCTTTCCGTGCTGCGCGGGCTGGGGAAACCGCAGGGGGTAACATTTCCCGGGTAACACAAGCCGATGCTGAAGCTTTCAGAGATCATTTAATCGATGAATACAATTTTGATCCAGGTGCGTACGAAGGTTACTCTTTTGATCAGCAGAACACAAAATTATTTTTCAGGTTTGACTACAATATCAACGAAAACCACCGTCTAACTTTCCGTCATAACTTTGTTGATGCTTTCCGGGATGTTCCTGTGAGCAATAGTGGCTCGGTAGGCGGCAGACAAAATTCCGTGAATGCACTTCCTTTCCAAAGTGCAAACTATAAGATTAACAACAAGACTAACTCTACAGTGCTTGAACTCAACAGTACACTTGGGTCAAAATTCTCGAATAACTTAGTCTTAACACGTACTACTGTGCGGGATTTTCGTGAAACACAAACCGGAACTGGTCCTTTCCCTTTAGTTGATATCAGGGAAGGGGGTACAAATTATATAGCTGCTGGTTATGAACCATTCAGTCCAAATAATAAACTAGATCAGGATTTATATCAAATAACCAACAACTTCAATATTTATTCCGGTAAACATGTTTATACTATAGGTACCCATAATGAATTTTACAAATTTGTAAATGGATTTACACCACGATATTTTGGTAACTACATTTACAGCTCACTAAACAACTTTATAAATGATGCAGCTCCGCTGGAGTATCAATTAACTTTTTCAAAGCTGCCCGGACAAGCTGTTCCATTTGCCGAGTTCAGTGCCATGCAATTGGGCTTTTATGTTCAGGACGATTGGCAGATTAATACTAAATTCAAGCTTACCTCGGGTTTAAGAATTGACATCCCATGGGTACATAAAAACAATGCTCCGTTTAACCCGGATGTTGAAGCCGATTTTGGTCTCAGAACAAATGAACTGCCATCGGCAAAAGTATTGTGGTCGCCTCGTGTAGGATTTAATTGGGATGTTAATGGTGATGCACGTACTCAGGTTCGGGGGGGTGTTGGCTTGTTTACGGGTAGACCTCCATTCGTGTGGATGTCCAATCAAGTTGGTAACAACGGTGTGTCCACAGGTTTTCTTCAACTTACAGGGGCGAATGTTGCATCTATCCGATTCAATCCGGATCAACCTCAATTTCAGTTAAATAGTGAAGGTCAGTTAGTGGATACAAATGGCAATCCTGTTCCTGGGGTTAGCGCTACTCAAAACATAGCAATTACAGCCCCTGACTTCAAATTTCCTCAAGTATTCAGAGCCAACCTGGCCGTTGATAAGAAATTACCGGGAGATGTCGTGCTGACGTTGGAGGGTATTTTTACGCGTGATATCAATGCCATTGTTTATCGGGATATAAACCTTGCTGCACCCATAGGAACCCGCGCTGGCGATGGTCGTGAAGTTTTTTCTACCAGTACCAATGCTGGAGGTAGACGCGTAAATCCGCTTTATACGGATGTCACCTTGCTGGATAACACCAGTCAGGCATATCAATACAATTTCACCGTTCAGGCCCAGAAATATTTCCGTCAGGGTATTGATGCTATGGTTGCATACAACTATGGACAGGCACAGGATTTAACCAGTGCCAGCAGTTCAATTGCCCGCTCCAGTTATACGGGTAATCCGATTGTCGGAAATCCTAATGCACTTGTTTTGGCCACATCCAATAATCAACTTCGTCATCGGATTATTAGCGGTGTGACCTATTTCAAAACCTACGCTAAGAATTTTGGTACTTCGGTTTCGTTGTTCTACGAAGCACGGTCAGGTAATAATTTCTCCTATACTTATGCGGGTGACTTAAACAACGATGGAATTTTTGGTAATGATTTATTATACATTCCAAGAACTCAAAATGAAATCATTTTGGTGCCTTCCAATGCCAACGATACCCGTACACCGGATCAGATCTGGCAACAACTCAATACGTACATCAACCAGGATCCTTATCTCAAAACCAGAAAGGGACAGTTTGCTGAACGTAACGGAGCTGAAACGCCATGGTCGTTTAGGTTAGACTTAAGTATTCGCCAGGATTTTTACCTGGATGTTGCCGGCAAGCGTCATACCCTGCAATTATCGTTTGATGTGTTCAACTTTGGTAATATGCTGAACTCCGACTGGGGTGTAGTTCAGCAGCCTATCCGCCCACAACTGCTTAACTTCAGAGGTTCAGTAGACGGCACTGCCACTGGTTTGCCTACCTTTAGTTATGATAACTTAAACAGTACGTTTAGGGATAACATCACGCCATTTGTTTCAATGTGGGAGGCTCAGGTAGGTGTTCGTTACATTTTCAATTAATTTAAAATGAAAGAAATTATGAAATCGCTAAATACCAAATATTTAAAGAGTCTACTACTTGCAGGATTTGCCATTGTGGCTACATCTTGTAACGTTGAAGATGAGTATGATCCCGGAGAACCGCGACCTGCCGGAACTTCTTATACTACAACTACGAATACGCGTGTTGTAAATGCATCACCGGGAGCCAAAGCAGGGCCAACTGCACCCCCGGTAGTTCTATTTTCTTTTAATAACATAGTGCAGCTAACAAACCAAAGCCAGCCTCAAAGTGAAACCAATCTACCAGTTGAACTTAACTACCTTGGTGCAACACCGTATAGAGGCATACGTGCTTCCGCTGCAGCTCATGTGCGATACTCCAACAAAGAAACCGGAAGCTCGCTCGGAGCAATTACTTCAAACTATCTGCAGAATACGAGTTACACCACCTTCCTTATTGATTCGATTACGCGTCCGGGAGGTTTACGGGTATTACAATTCACCGACAACCTGACGGCTCCTCCTGCAGGTCAGGCCAAAGTTAGATTTTTTCATTTGTCTCCAAATGCACCGCGTGTAGTAGTTACAAATCCAAATGATGATGATGCTATTGTGTTTGCTGCCCGAACGTACGCTCAAACAGGAACGCCATCATCGACTTATGTTAACTTACCGGCCGGCACTTATGATTTAGATGTGCGTAACGATGCCGTTGCAGGTGACATAGCAGATAAACCTATTGTATTAGCTCTTACAGGAGTAACATTTGATGCTGGTAAAATCTATACCGTTTATGCGCGTGGTTTAGTGGGCGGAGCAGCCGGCCAGGAGTTAGGTGCATCAATTATTGTTCATAACTAAAAAGGTTCATTAATTTAGCCAAAGAGGCCCTTCGGGGCCTCTTTTATTTTAGCCCCATTATGCCTACTTTCAATCAGCTATGCAGCTCCATAAAAAGCATGTTTTTTCCCTGATTTTCGTAGGGGCGCTTCTTTCGTGTAACCGTTTTGCCGGCCCACAGCCGGAAAATGAACCGGTGGTTTCCATTGATTTGAATGCAATTAAGGAGCGGGGTTTTATTACGGCACTGGTGGACAATAACTCGTTTAGCTACTTTATTTATAAAGGCCGTTCCATGGGGTATGAATATGAACTGTTGAAGTTGTTGGCGAAGCATTTACAGGTTGATCTGCGTATACAGGTTACTTCTGGAATTGAACGCGCGATTGAACAACTAAACAAGGGTGAAGGTGATATCCTGGCCTTTCCGCTTACTGTAACCAAAGACCGAACAGAGCGAGTAAGGTTCACCAATCCTCAATTTGATTCGTACCAGGTGTTGGTACAGCGTAAACCTGAAAACTGGCGCCAGTTAACACGCAATCAGCTAAATGCTCAGCTCATCCGAAAACCGGCACAGTTAATTGGTAAAGAAGTATATGTAATGCCAGGATCAAGTTTTGCCCAACGGTTAAAACACTTATCGGAAGAAGTAGGTGGTGAGATTATCATCAATCAGGACAGTACCAATGCTGAAACGGAAAATTTAATCCGTGCCGTTGTACTTGGCGAAATTGATTACACGGTTACTGACAATATTATTGCCCGTGTAAATGCCGCTTATTACAACAACCTGGATGTTGAAACCATTATCAGTTTACCGCAAACCATCGCGTGGGCAGTGCGTAAAAATTCTCCGGATCTTCAGGTGTCTGTCAATGAGTGGCTGGCTAAAGTGAAGAAAGAGGCAACGTTTATGGTTATTTATAATCGGTATTTCAATAGTCCGCGAACATCGATCATTCGCCTTACCAGTGACTATTCTTCGTTGGCCGGTAATAAAATTTCTCCATTTGATGACCTCATCAAAGAGGGAGCACAGGAGTTGGGGTGGGACTGGCGATTGTTGGCAGCCATTATTTATCAGGAATCCAGGTTTAATCCACATGGAGAGTCGTGGGCCGGAGCAAAAGGATTAATGCAACTCATGCCTGAAACGGCAAAACGATTTGGCGTTACCGACCCGAATAATCCCCAGCAAAGTTTACGCGGTGGCGTTCGTTTCTTAAAGCACCTGGATAAATACTGGTCGAAGGATATTGCCGATCCGGATGAGCGGTTAAAATTTATTCTTGCCTCCTATAATGCCGGACTAACGCATATTATTGATGCGCGAAAGCTTACTATAAAGTATGGAGAGGATCCAACTTCCTGGTCGGTTGTGGAATCCTATTTGTTGAAAAAGTCAGATCCAAAGTACTATCGCGACCCGGTGGTTATAGCGGGCTATTGTAAGTGCGAAGAACCGGTTAATTATATTAAATCAATTTTGAGTAGGTATGAGGAGTATAAGCTGATGATTGCGGCATAAAAACCTCACCCTATAAAGATATTGCTAAAGTGAAAGTTTGAATTGCCCTCTCCTGCAGGAGAGGGCAGCACGACTGGTGCTATTGATTAATTTTAGATGGGTGAGGTGTAGAGGTGGATGGAGCGACTAAAGCTTACTGATAATTTCCTCCAGATTGATGGACTCCCAGTTTTTATGGATATCAGGTCTGCTCAGCACCTCATCCATTATAGCTTTTTGCTTTTTGCCGGTTTCTAAGGCGTTGGAGTACCGTAAATCGTCACGGAAGGTAACCATTGTATAAAGCGGAATCCATTTATCCGGATAGCGTTCATGCAGCCGGGCTTCAATTTTCTTTCGCAGGATAAAGTCCTCGTCTGCCACCAGGTCACGCATCTCCACAAAGTTATCCAGTGCCAATTGGGCAATGGCATCCGCATCGGGTTTTCGCAATTCCTGAAATGCAGGAAGCACTTTTTTCCATTTATCGTCATGCTTATCCAGCAATTCATTCAGTACACGGCAATCTTCAAAGCCGGCATTCATGCCCTGGCCGAAGAAGGGTACTATTCCATGGGAAGCATCGCCAATCAGTAAGGTTTTATTTTTTACCCACGGATAGCAGCGAATGGTCACTAAGGCGGCTGTAGCATTATCGCGAAAATCTTCCTGTAGGGTAGGCATCATGGCAACAGCATCTGAAAAATTCTTTTCAAAAAATGCATGTATGTTTTCTTTTGAATCGAGCTGGGCAAAGGATGAAGGTCCTTCAAAAGGAAGGAATAGCGTACAAGTAAATGTTTTGTCCGGATTGGGAAGCGCAATTAACATAAAACTTTCGCGTGGCCAGATGTGCAGGGCGTTTGGGTCCATTAAATAAGCTCCACTATCGCTGGCTGGTATGCGCAATTCTTTATAGCCGTGTTCAATATAGGTTTGCTGATATTCAAACCTGTCGGTGTATTGCATGGCGCCACGCACGGCTGAGAAGGCCCCGTCTGATCCTATAATCAAATCAAACGATTTGTGCTTTACGGCTTCGTACTCCTGAAGCGTTAATTCAGTTTTGGCAAAGTCAACAGCCAGGCAACGATGTTCAAAGAAAAATTCAACACCATGCTTTTCAGCTTCCGTCATCAACACCATGTTTAATCCGCCCCGGGATACAGAATTAATAAACTGACCAGTTTGCCCATAAGGTTGAAAATTCAGTTTGCCGGACTCATCGTGAATCATGCGTCCGTGCATGGGTATAGCATTTTGCTTAAGCACTTCACCCATGCCTACTTCTTCCAATGCACGAATGCCGCGGTTGCTCAACGCAAGGTTTATGGAACGGCCACCCTCAATCAGGTGTTTACGCATGTCCAGTCTGCGTTCATAAACCGATACCTTGTAGCCTCTTTTGGTGAGATAGATAGAAAGTAGGGAGCCTACCAATCCGGCTCCAACAATGGCTATATGTTTTGTTTCCTTCATTCGTATTAGAACAGTTGCCTAAAATAGATTTTCATAACTAAAAAAAGACTGATTAATATCATTATGGTTTACTGTTTCACAGCTTTTGGAAATTGTTCAACAAATTTAAAAACCTCTTCAAAGGTATTGTAAAGCGGCACGGGCGCAACCCTGATCACATTGGGCTCACGCCAATCGGCCAGTACACCCGCTTTAGTGATGGTGTTAAAAACTTTTCGTCCATTTTGCTTCATGTAGATGGAAAGCTGACAACCGCGTTCATTGGGACTTGAAGGGGTTAAGATAGTGAAGAATTTATTTTCCGGATCAATTTGCTTCAATAAGAATTCCAGGTAGCCGGTCAGCTGCAAACTTTTTTTTCTTAGCGATTTGATTCCAGCTTTTTGAAAAATCTCAAGGGAAGCCAAATGAGCTGCGCCTGCCAGCACCGGGAAATTGGACAGTTGCCAGCCGTCAACGCCAGACATAGGAATAAATCCCTTTTTCATTTGAAAACGCTCTTTTTCGCTGTGTCCCCACCAGCCTGTAAAGCGCGGTAGTTGAAAATTGGTTGCATGTTTTTCGTGAACGAAAGCCCCTGCTATACCACCCGGTCCTGAATTTAAATATTTGTAACTGCACCACACGGCAAAGTCAACCCCATCACGATGCAGGTTTAACGGAACGTTTCCGATTGCATGTGCTAAATCGAATCCAACATACGCACCTGCTTGATGACCGGCTTCTGTTATTTTTTTTATGTTGAAGAACTGGCCGGTATAGTACTGCACACCGCCAAAAATTACGAGCGCTACTTGTGAGGCGTGGTCATTTATAGACTGAAGAATATCTTCTGTTCGAAGTGTATGTTCACCATACCGCGGCTTGAGCTCAATCAACGTTTTTTCCGGGTCAAGCTTGTGCCATTTAATTTGCGATTCGAAAGCGTATTGGTCGGATGAGAAGGCGCCCGCTTCAGTGATAATTTTAAATCGTTCTTTGGTCGGGCGGTAGAAAGAAACCATCATCAAATGCAGATTCACGGTAAGTTGATTCATGGCTACCACTTCCAAGGGTTTAGCTCCAACAAGTTGCGCCAAAGCTTTTTTGGTGAATTTGTGGTAGTACAGCCAGGGCCTGCGTGAGTGAAAATGACCTTCTACACCAAGCTTGGCCCAATCGTTCAATTCTTCCTGAACAAAATTTCGAGTTGATTTCGGTTGAAGACCCAATGAATTCCCGGTAAAATAGATAGCTTTTTTTCCATGGGTGGATGGAATTTCAAATTGTGCACGAAACGACTTTAACGGATCAGCTTTGTCGAGCTTTTTAGCAAAGCTCAAGGAATTTTCAAATTTCATAGCCAGGTAAACCTATTACGTTTTAATTGTTTCTTTAAGATTAGCGATGACCTGTTTGTGGTGATGCTCAACATGGTACGTGGTAAAGTATAACATTTCACGAAAGGTAAGCTTGCCCAACAACGGATGGGGGAGAAGTAATTTATCCAGTTGATCTTCTGTGTAATTTTCTGCCCTTTTAGTAAGGGAGAGCACAATGTGGTCCAACTTTCTTATATACTGGTTTCGCTGGTTTGTTGAAACAGACGAAGGTATAAACCGACTTGGAGCTTTACCACCCAAGGCTAGTTTGGCCTGGTATTTTTCGACTAACGCATCATAGGATCTTGATGGCCGGTTGGCTTTCCCAAAGAGTAATTTCAACAAAAATCCAGGAAGGGAAAAAGCAAGATTAACCGGACTGATACTGCGAATAATATGGTCGAGTTGCTGGCCTGCTGACCATTTACCTGAAGGTGAAAACGTAAAATCAGTATCTGATAAGCGCTGAAGTTCCTGGATAAAGATTTTATGTTTTTCGGTTAAGTGTTTAATGATTTGATTCTTGTCCATGGCTTACACAAACCGTGAATCAGCCTCCATTACAGCACCACATTTTTTGCAGGTTCGTAAATCTTTTGATCCGTAAAACTCGCGGAAGCGGGGAAGAAAATCCTTCTCGATATTATCGAGATGAAATCTATACTCGTGCAATTGGTTGTTGCAGTTGTCGCAATACCATTGAAGTCCATCCAGTATATTTTCCTCCGGACGTTTACATTCAATCACCAGACCGATGCTGTTTGCAGGTCGCTCGGGTCTATGGGGAACGTGTGCAGGCAGTAAAAACATATCCCCTTGTTTAACAGGTATATCTACCGGTTTGCCATCCTCCTGAATGCGCACGTTGATATCGCCCTCTAGTTGGTAGAATAACTCTTCTGTCTCATTGAAGTGATAATCCTTTCTGGCGTTTGGGCCTCCAACGATCATCACGATATAATCACCGGCATCGGCATATAAATTCTTATTCCCCACAGGAGGTTTCAACAAATCCCTGTTTTCGGTAATCCACTGGTTCAGATTAAATGGTCTGCGTATAGCCATATTTTTAGTAATTAATCGGTGGTAAGTTGAAGAATTGCTAATTTAAGAACAATTCAAGGTAGTTTTATACTTCTTTATAGGGCAATATGAATATCGATTTAACCGGAAAACAGGCCGTAGTTTGCGGCAGTACACAGGGGATAGGAAAAGCTTCGGCTATTGAACTTGCTTCGCTGGGGGCATCTATAACCCTAATGGCACGCGATGAACAAAAATTGAAGGCCGTGCTTAAAGAACTTTCGGTGAATGCTGGCCAACAACATGATTATCTGATTGCTGATTTTTCAAAGGTTGAGGATGTTAAGCAGGCTATTTCAAAACACGTTCAATCAAACAAGGTTCACATTCTTGTCAACAATACAGGCGGCCCTCCGGGTGGCCTGGCTATTGATGCTAATGCGGAGGAATTTTTAAATGCCTTCTCCGCGCACTTGCTCTGTAATCAGCTTTTGGTTCAGGCCGTTGTTCCCTCCATGAAGGCAGAGAAATTCGGAAGAATAATTAATATCATTTCAACCTCGGTTAAAATTCCGTTGAAAGGCTTAGGGGTGTCTAATACCGTGCGTGGTGCAGTTGCCAGTTGGGCAAAAACATTATCGGTTGAATTAGCGCCTTTTGGAATAACCGTGAATAATGTTTTACCGGGCGCTACCATGACGGGTCGTTTGGAGGCGTTGGTCAAATCAAAAGCAAATAAATTGGGTAAGCCCTATAAGGAGGTGATGGACGAGATGATTGCAGAAATCCCGGCCGGTCGTGTGGGTGACGCGCACGAAGTAGCGGCTGCCGTTGGTTTTCTGGCTTCCCCAGCGGCTGCTTACATTAATGGCATAAACCTGCCGGTGGATGGAGGTCGTACTGGCACCTTATAGAAACACATCATTTCCTTGATGATAAAGATTTGTACACTAACTGCATTTTATTTGAAGAGCGTCATAGCACTTGCGCAGTTAACCGTATTATTTCAGGAAGATTTTAAAGACAATCATTTGGGCTGGTATGAGGGGGTAGACGAAAACCACTCAGCCCAAATTAAGAACGGTCATTATAAAATTCAGACTCCTGAAAGCGGTTGGTTTACATACATTTATCCGAATGTTGACGACCAAAAGGATTTTTCCTTTGAAGCAAGCTTCACACAAACCGAGGGGAATGCCGATAGCGGCTTTGGATTTGTTTGGGGATACGATGGTGATGCCAGCATGAATGTATTTGTTATTTCATCTCGTGGGTACACAAAAGTCTGGACCTCCGATCAATCACGAAAAGAAGCTAAAGAATGGAAAAAAATTGACGGGATTAATCCTGTAGGTGTTTCAAATGCATTAAGGGTTGAGCAACACCAGAACCTGATGAAATTTTTTGTGAATGGCAATGAAGTTTTTTCGATGAAGGCACTGCCCTGGTTCAATAAAACTGTTGGCTTTATTGCCTATACTCGAATGCATTTAGTGGTTGATAATTTCATTCTAAAAAGTGAAGTGAAAATTAACCTTCCAAATGATTTGCCAATGGGATTAGTCAAGGAGAATCTTGGTAACATGATCAATTCAACGTACGATGAAGTTACCCCCAAAATTTCGGTGGATGGAAAGACTATGTATTTTACCCGTAAATACAGTCCGGAAAATACAGGAGGGGTGAAGGATGCTTCCGACATCTGGTTTAGCACAACGACTGATGGTATCAACTGGACCGAAAGCAGGAATATTGGGCCTCCGATAAATACCTCAGGCGTTAATAATATTGTTTCCATCGGGCAGGATAATAACAGTATCATCCTTGCTACGGCCAATGATTTTGAACTTTTTGAGCGAACTAACACCGGATGGCTGAGTAAAGGCTTGCTTGGTGTTCATTATGAAAATGAGCACCAGTATTTTGAAGCGTCACAGTCACCGGATGGCCAAGCTATTTTCCTGACCGCTAAAAACAAAAATAATTTGTTCTACCATGAGCAGCGTGAGGAGAAAGATATTTTTGTTACATTCAAGCAAGCTGAAGGAAAATGGAGTTCGTTAATCAACCTTGGTCCGATTATAAATACAAACGGTAATGAAGCCTCACCTGTATTAGCGGCTGATGGTCGCACACTATACTTCGCCTCGGACGGACATCCGGGCTATGGCGGGCTGGATATTTTTATGAGTAAGCGAGTGGATGATTCATGGACGAATTGGACAATACCTGTAAACCTTGGTCCAGAGATTAACACGTATGGCTTTGATGCCTATTGTACCGTGCCCGCGTCAGGTGACATAGCTTATTTATGCACGGCCGCTGACGGTTTTGGTAAGTCCGATATTGTGCAGATTAAGTTACCACCATCATTACAACCGGATCCTGTTGTACTTATTTTTGGTAGCGTTCTCCATGCCAAAACAAAAGCTCCTTTACAGGCGCAAATCATTTTTGAAAATATCAGCACCCGTAAGGAAGCAGGTGAAGCCATTTCAAATCCTGCTACCGGTGATTATCGCATTGTTTTATCGCGTGGTGCTAATTATGGATTGTATGCGCGGGCTCAAGGCTTCTTATCCGTGAATGAAAACATGGAATTAACCGGTATCAGCACCTATACCGAGTTGAGTAAGGATTTGTTTCTGGTTCCGATTGAAGTGGGCGAAGGCATTGCGCTGAACAATGTTTTTTTTGAACAGGGTAAACCCTTGCTGGCGCCAGAATCCTACGCGGAGTTAGACAGACTGGCCACTATTCTCAAGGAAAACCCAACGGTAGAGATTGAGTTGAGTGGCCATACCGATAATGTGGGTAAGCAACGTGCATTAGTTCAGTTATCGCAGGCACGGGTAATGGCCGTCAAAGATTATCTTGTCAAAAGTGGAGTAGCTACTTCACGAATTTCCGGTAAAGGTTATGGAGCATCAAATCCATTGGTAAGAAATGATTCGGATACTAATCGCAAACTGAACCGAAGGGTAGAATTTAAGATTACGAAGAAGTAAAACTGAAGAATCCAATTATGCTGAAAATACTTAATTATATAAACGGAGAATTAATTGAGCCGAGAGCAGGCAACTATTTTGAAAATTACAATCCATCAGAAGGCAGGGCTTATAGTTTGGTGCCGGATTCAGACGCCTCTGATGTTCAACAAGCCGTTGATGCCGCAACGATTGCGTTCCCTGCCTGGTCAGCCCTGCCGGTTGAAAAGCGTTCAGCCATTTTGCAAAAAATTGCTGACCTGATCGATCGAGATTTGGATGAACTGGCTTTGGCCGAAAGTGTTGATCAGGGTAAACCGGTTAAGCTGGCAAAAGTGGTAGACATACCTCGTGCTTCATCCAATATGCGGTTCTTTGCAACCGGTGCCATTCATTTTTCATCGGAAGCACACATTACCGGAGTGGAAGCTGTTAACTATACTATTCGAACACCGGTGGGTGTGGTGGGTTGTATTTCTCCCTGGAATCTTCCGCTTTATTTATTTACCTGGAAAATTGCACCTGCCTTGGCAGCCGGATGTACCGTAGTGGCCAAGCCATCGGAACTTACACCCATGACGGCCTTTTTACTTTCTAAACTTTGTATCGAGGCCGGATTGCCAAATGGTGTGTTGAATATTGTTCATGGCGTTGGGCCTAAAACCGGGCAGGCCATTGTTGAGCATCCGGAGATTACTGCCATTTCATTTACAGGCGGAACCGTAACTGGAAAAAAAATAGCCGCCACGGCCGCACCTATGTTTAAAAAACTTTCGCTCGAGCTAGGTGGGAAAAATCCGAATATCATTTTTGCCGATTGTGATTTCGAGCAGGCCGTGCATACTTCTATTCAATCTTCTTTTTCGAATCAAGGCGAAATCTGTTTGTGCGGTTCGCGCATTTTTGTGGAACGAAGTTTATACGACAGCTTTATTGAGGCCTTTGTATTACGTGTAAAAGCTTTAACGGTTGGCGATCCGCTGGAAGAAAAAACGAAAGTAGGCGCGTTGGTTTCGGAAGCCCATATGAACAAAGTGCTTTCGTATATCGAACTGGCCAAACAGGAAGGTGGAAAAATTCTTACCGGTGGAGGACAACTAAAAATTGAGGGACGTTGTACAAACGGATACTTTGTTGAACCTACGGTGATTATAGGATTAGACCACACCTGCCGTACCAACCAGGAAGAAATCTTTGGCCCGGTGGTCACCATTATGCCATTCGATACAGAAGATCAGGTGATTGCCTATGCCAACAGCACAACATACGGGTTATCAGCAACCCTCTGGACCGAAAATTTAAAACGCGCGCATCGCGTTGCAGCACAATTGAAAAGCGGTATTATTTGGGTAAACTGCTGGTTGTTCCGTGATCTGCGCACACCGTTTGGCGGCATGAAGCAAAGCGGTGTTGGAAGAGAGGGAGGATGGGAAGCCTTGCGCTTTTTTACCGAGGCGAAGAATGTGTGTGTTAAGTTATAAGTGTTAGCTCTCTCCAGCTGACTATATCAAAGGCGCTTTTTTGACGATACGAATCATCTCCACCATAAATAAGTATTTTGTTTGATTGCGGATTGAGTTTATTCCAAAATCGAAGCCCTTTAAAATATTCTGTATTCAGTGTTGCACCCGATTTAATTTCAATAGCAGTTGGGTTTTGACTAGTATCAATAATTAAATCGAGTTCATGGCCGCTAACATCCCGCCAATAAAATAGATTACTGCGTAATCCTTGGTTGAATCGAACTTTCAGTAATTCATTAATAATGAAGTTTTCAAATAATGCGCCTCGCATGATATGATTGGATAGATCTTTTGCAGACTCCAGGGAGAGTAAATAACATGCCAGGCCAGTATCATAAAAGTACAGTTTGGGTGATTTAATTATACGTTTAGAATAGTTTTTATAATAAGGTTGAAGCAGATGTACGATGTAGCTGGCTTGCATAACTGAAATCCACGACTGCGCGGTTTTATGATCAATGCCACATTCAATGGCCAGGTTACTTAAGTTTACTTGTTGTCCAATTCGACTGGCACATAAAAACATAAAACGCTGAAATGTAGCGAGGTCTGAAATATTTTTTATCTGACGTACGTCACGTTCTATATAAGTACGCACATAAGCTGGGAACCAGAATTTTGCATCAACACCTTCATAGGCCACGGCAGGGTAACCCCCGCGAAGCAAAAGTTCGTTTATATTTTTTGGATAACTTTTAATACTACTTAGCTCCGGATAGCTAAAGGGTAATAAATCAAGGTAGCCGATTCTACCGGCTAGACTTTGTGTAATTTTTTCCAGCATCAAAAAATTGTTGGAGCCCGAAAGAATGAACTTGCCTCGTTCATCGCTCTCATCAAGTATTTGTTGCAGGTAATTAAATAATTCTGGAACGCGTTGAACTTCATCAATTATAGCTCCGTTTGGGTAGTGATTAAGAAAGCCTTTTGGATCGTCCGTAGCACGTTGTTTTATTTCAGGGTTTTCTAATGATACATAGTGCTTATCAGGAAAGACAGTTCTGGAAAGGGTTGATTTGCCACTTTGGCGAGGCCCGACAATAGCTACTGCCCGAAACTGATCGGCTAGAATTTTTAGTGTTGTTGATGCTATTCTTGGAATCATGCAGTACAATTGGGAATCAGATTCCCAAAAATACAAAATTAGTTGTATTTTATTGATATACTTTGAGTTAGGATAGCTATAATTCCTAAAACGAAAAGAAAATGAAGGCTTAATTCTTCAGTTTGCGAGAGCCTGACGTAATGACCGGTAAATAAACCGGGA
>CAZQXC010000052.1:0-15528 GCA_964597075.1 uncultured Roseivirgaceae bacterium
CATCAAACACCAGTAAAATTACAGCGATTAGCAAAAAGTAGAAATATTTATTCGCGGAAACATCAATAATGCGGGCATCCATCAGTTCACCTTCAATGCCATTTATGGAGTTTATCATCCGTGCCACATCATTTCGGTTTTCATTAATTTCAAAATACCGGCCACCTGTTTTGCTGGCAAGCGATTGAAGTCCTTTCGGATTCAGTTTAGTGGTAACTACATTTCCCTGGCGGTCTGTTTTATAACCTGTTCCTGCACGTATTCGTCCACCGGCTTCTGTTCCAACGCCCAATGTAAATAATTTGTATCCTTTTGATTCTATTTGTTCCGCTATGGTATTGGTTTCTTCTCCAAAATCTTCGCCATCGCTTATTAATACAAGTACCTTAGAGGTTGCTTGTGTGATGCGGGTATTATCCTGTTCCAGTTTATCCATGGCCATCCGTAAGGGTGGGGAAAAATCGGTACCGGAAGAGGGTACCAGGCTGGTGTTCATAGTTTCGATAAACAGATTTAACGCGTTTTGGTCGTAGGTAAGAGGGCATTGCATAAAAGCCTCAGATGAAAAGATGATGATGCCGATGCGGTCGGAGTTAAAGGCCTGTACGATCTTTTTCATTTCGTATTTCACCTTTTCCAATCGGGTAGGAGTGACATCAAAGGCATCCATTGAATTCGAAAGATCTACACAGATCATAATATCCTTTCCAACGGATTGCACTTCGCGTTTGGAGGCACCGAAGGATGGTCCTAATAAGGCAATAATAAGCAAGGTAAATATGGTCGTGCGGAGTAGTAACTTGATAAATACTGTGGAAAATGGAGTGCGCAGGGATTTTGCAATCCGAATTATTCGAATGAGGTAAATCGCATAGAGCACTGCAAAAAGTGCTATAAAAATGATTTCGGTTATGCCTAACGTGCGATACCAGCTCACACTGCAAGTAACAACGAAGTGTGGTTTGGTGCAAGTGCTTCGTATACGGTGAAATACGGCATTTTGATTTCTTAAAGGGATTGTTTAGGGAGTTTCTTTACATCCTTTATATTTGCAATTCTTTTTTAGCCAGGAAAGGTGGGTGAGTGCCTGCCGGTAGGCAGGGCTGAAACCATTCCGACTGAGTCGGGGTAAATGGGTACATGTCAAAGTGTACCGGTTAGTGAAATGTGATTATTAACACCAAGGAGAGGTGGGTGAGTGGCTGAAACCAGCAGTTTGCTAAACTGTCGTACATGTCAAAGTGTACCGGGGGTTCGAATCCCCCCCTCTCCGCCAAGCCCTGTCATCCAACAGGGCTTTTACTTGACGGTCCGATAGCTCAACTGGATAGAGCAGCTGCCTTCTAAGCAGCAGGTTCGGGGTTCGAGCCCCTGTCGGATCACTTGGCGCTTAAAAGATTAAGTATATCTTTGCGCCTTCTTAAATGTTCGGGGTGTAGCGTAGCCCGGTATCGCGCTTGGTTTGGGACCAAGAGGTCGTCAGTTCGAATCTGGCCACCCCGACTTTTTAAAAGTCAATTAACACTAAAAGCCTTCAAATGCTATGATTTGAAGGCTTTTTATTTTTTAGCCCTTCAAAGAAGCACAAACAATTCCAACATGCTGGTGAACAGTTCGGTGAACTCACCAGGTACTATACCTTCGCTCACCGGATAGCTAAATGATGTGCAACCATCAACCTGTATCCATATGCGAACCAACAACACCTTCAGAATTCTATTCTTCCTTCGCAAAAGCAGAGGAAAAAACAATCGCGCTGCTATCTATGTTCGAATAACTGTAAACGGCCAACGTACGGAAATCTCCACCAAGAGTGATGTTGAAGCCACTGCCTGGAACGCTGCCAGTGGAATAGCTAAAGGCACCCGTGATGAAATCAAGGAACTGAATACCTATCTCGAACACCTGCGTAGCAAGATTTTTTCCTCGTACCAGGATCTGCTTCTAAGAAAGAAATCCGTGACTGCGGAGGGGGTAAAAAACAATTTCCTGGGCATTGAGGAGGAGCAGCATTCCCTGGGCTCCCTCATGGATTTCCACAATTCGGAAATGAAATCGGTACTGGAGTGGGGTACGCTTAAAAACTATCGTACCACCGCAAAACTTGTCCGCAAATACCTGAAAGAAAAATTCAGGCTTTCCGATATCCTCCTCATCGAGCTGAACTACAAATTTATTTTCGGATTTGAACAATTCTGCAAACACCACAAACCCGAGAAGAAGCACTTCAAACCCTGCGGGCATAACACGGCCCTTAAGCACATTGAGCGGCTGCGCAAAATGACTAACCTGGCCATCAAGCATGAATGGCTCGAAAAGGATCCTTTCGTCCAGTACAAATCAAGTTTCCTCAAAACGGAACGTGGATATCTGACCGCAAATGAACTGGCCACAGAGCATCTACATCGTTAATGATGTTTCTTTTTTCCATACACTCGGTGGTAATACCAAGCTGCGATTCCTCCTATAAAAGAAAATAAAGCCAACATCCAAAAAACATGTAAATGCCCTTTTGCACCTGGCGAATTCTCTAGGAGATATCCCATGGCGGGTCCTGCGAATATATCTGGGGTGTAGCCTATCAGGGATATAAGTCCGACCGCAGTTCCTGTAAGAATCAAAGGTATTTGCCCTTTTTCCATCACCGCAAAGTATAGCGAGCGAGCCGCATAGACCCCAGTTGCGACAATTAAGATTGAAGCAAAGAACAAAATAGTCGCAGACGAGGTAATAATTTCCGTTGCGAACAATAATGCTCCTAAGAATGAAACAATAAAACCTACGACCAACCAAAAAGTAGTTTGCGATCTATCTGCCAATACACCAATTACCACACCTACAATTGGTCGGATAAATAATAAAAATGTCACAACTTGTGCTGACTGCACTTGGTTATATAACATCACATCTTTTGCATATAGTGAAAACACATCGGTAATCTTGTAACATACATATGCGCAAAGTATAATGATCATGAGCAACCACACTGAAGGCAATTTTAAGACTTCCTTGACCTGTGATGCTGTTATTTTTTCCAGAATGATTTCTTTTTCTGTTTGCTTATCCAGTTTCATGAAGAACCAAACCAAAATTCCGACTAGTGCAACTATTCCAGAAGATACAATTATGACTTGTTTGAAAGCTGCCCTACTTTCGGAGATCGTTACCTTGGAAATTTCTGATGAAATAAATAATGAAAAAACAAGCACACCCATAACACCGAATAGAGCTCCTACTAAACCGCGTCCGCCATCCAAAAAGCCAAATGCCTTGCCTTGCGAATTAGATCCACCCCAAATCCGAGTGGCCTTGATCATCGGAGCCCAGAATAAAAAAATGGTTGTAAAGCCCCAATAACCATAAAGTATTTTTAATACTGCATAACTGGGAAATGTGGCATAGACGAATCCCCCTAAAGCAGTCATCCATAGTGCTACTGCAATCAATTTTCCTGGAGCAAACTTATCGGCTAATGGGCCTCCGAAGAGATACGATAATAAGGCTACAATGCCGTATACTGAAAAACACAGGCCTAACTGAATGTTGTCCAGACCAAATACCTCAAGTACAGTAGGCCTAAAGACTCTTGAAAGAACAAAAGGAAGAATAAATACAGACTCTCCAGCTAAAATTAGTAATAATAGAAAGTACCAAGGGGCTTTTTTCATAAGATGGTATACTTCCCTTTTAAATAAATTTATTCAATTCGACCGCCTTATCTAAAACGGTTTGCCACTATGGGTAGGCGTGGTCTTCGGAGCGTGTTACTATCCATAGTGGAAAACGCTGAAACTGAGACGGGCTGTTGAATTCAAATGCAATCCAACGCTTACCTCTATTGGCTGTTGTACCACGTTATTTCTTTACTCGATTATATTTTTTTAAGGTTTCAATCAATAAATCATGGGGGATAGCGTAAGATTTATTTCCATTAATTCCTTCCATAGTTTCTGCCGCTACCATGGCATTGATGATGGCTTCTTCCACCGCCTGTGCGGTAGCTTCAAATAAGGGGGTCATCAAGTCATTGGGCAGCACCTCTACTTTCGAAAAATCATAACGCTGAAAAGCGTCAGGATTAGCCGTAGAAAAGGCTATAAAAATATCTCCTGAGCCATTGCTTGCATATCCACCCGTAGTTCCAATTCCTAACGACACCCTTTGTGCTATTCGTTTTAACTGATGGGGTAGTAAAGGCGCGTCAGTCGCCACCACCACGATGATCGATCCATCTCCTTCTTTTCGGTAAGACTGTGGAGGCAACTTCAATTCATTGTTTAGGGTATCCAACAATTCCATTCCCACAGGAACACCAGCAATAATCAGATTAGGCTTTCTACCAAAATTAGCCTGTACCAATACCCCCACTGTATAAGTCCTCGAGTCTTTGTTTTGTTCGCCCGATATGAAAGTCGAGTCCTTAATTTGTACCAATCTTGAAGAAGTACCTGTTCCTCCCTTAAACCCCAAACACATCATCCCGGTGCCTCCACCCACATTTCCTTCCGCTATTTTTCCACCAGATGAATTATTAATAGCTTCAAGTACATGTTTCTCTTTGACATGAAATCCATAAATATCATTCAAAAAACCATCATAGGTTTCTGCCACAACGGGATAGGTATACCACCACTCTTCGCCATTGTACCAGTCAGTATCTACATACCACTTCAAAACGGCATCACGAACCACCCCAACGCTGTTGGTATTGGTAATCATAATCGGTGTTTCCAGAAAGCCAGATTCGGTGACCCAAGTGGTTCCAGTCATTTCACCGTTTCCATTTAAGCTGTACCAATTGGCGAACACTGGGCTTATTTTTTGTGCTTTTCCTCGTGGGAAAATTGCAGTAACCCCAGTCCTGACTGGTCCTTTGCCCACAATGTTTTTTCCACTGCCTGAAATAATGGTACTGTATCCTACTTCTACACCTTTTACATCCGTGATGGCATTGAGCTCGCCTGTTGTGCCATTGAAAGGAACTCCTAAATCCCTAGCTCTTGGCTTTTGTCCGTAGGATTGTGAGCAAATGAGAACTGCTATAATTATTGATAATATTTTGTTCATATGGGTTAGTTTTTAATGTGGTACAACGCTTGGCTATTTGCAGTGGCTGGATTTTGAAAACGTATTTGTCCACCGTGACCAAACGCAATAGCGAAGATAAAACTTTATACTTACACTTCACCCAGCCATTGCAAATAGCTGCTGTTGTTGCTGGGTGGCTAATGAAAAGTTAAGTCCTATTTGTCGCTTATGAGTTCACTCGAAAAAAACGGTAATATTTTTGTTTCGAATCTCTCTCCAAATTTATCACCATGTCCACCGTCAAATTCTTCAAACGTATGCTTAACCTTTATACGATTCAATATACCGGAGAAATACTGGCTTGTTTTAAGTATACCTGGTTCTTGGATTCCGGCATCAAACGATATAGCATGTAACTCATTTAAATTTGTCACATACTGGTCAACCATCCAAGCAGGATAATTTGCCAACCATTTGGCTTTTGCATTTTCATCACTCGAGAGAGAGTCGCCTATAATTTTAAATGGGAAGTCAGCATAGAATGGCGGATTATCAGGATTAGGAGAGAATGCTGCCGATGAAGCGAGAAACGTTTTTGAACTAAATGAAGCATCAGTAGTAACCGTTTCTAGGTTTTGTATTGACAAAGCTTCCATTACTCGGGTTTTATCGAAATTACTTGGTTTGTGATCTAAACAACATGAACTATTGGCATAAACTGATTGGAAAATATCTGGATGTTTCATGGCAATTTTGATCGCCCCGTATCCACCCATTGAAAATCCAGCAATTAGCGTGCATGCCCAAAATTCGGACAAAATCAAGGTTTTAGACATCAAAAACATTGACATTCAAGTTGTATATTTGAGTTATGGAGACATTGAGAATCGATATAGTAAATCCGAAAGCCAAAAGAATCATTAAGGACTTGGCTGACTTAAATCTTATTAACATTCGGGACAAAGACCCCATCAAATCTTTTGAAGCACTATTAAATAGACTTAGGACTAAAGGAAAAGAAATTTCTTTAGACGAGATAACAAAAGAAGTCGAATTAGTTCGGTCAAAGAGATATGGCAAAAAGGACTGACCGAGTCATTATCGACACTAACCTCTGGATTAGTTTCTTAATTACGAAAGATTTAAAAACCTTAGACAATAAGGTAAAGACGGGAAAGATTAAAATTATTTTCGGTCTTGAACTCATCGAGGAATTTTTATCGGTAGCTAGTAGACCAAAATTCAAAAAATACTTTCTCAAAGAAGATGTTGAACAAATTATTGACCTTTTTGACGTCTACGGAGAAATTGTTCAAGTAATGAGTAAAATTGAACTATGTCGTGACCCTAAAGACGACTTTTTACTATCATTAGCAACGGACTCAAAAGCAGACTATTTAATAACTGGGGACAAAGACTTGTTAGACTTAAAGACCATTGGGAAAACAAAAATTGTAACCATGACTGACTACTTAAAAAAGTTGAGTAGGCACGCACGCTAACACCGTGTTTAAATAATTGCGGGGTGTCATATCCTTATTCAAATCGGTTTCTTAATTTCGTACTTAACGGTGGAGAGTTTCGGAGATGGTCGGGTTTAACATTTCGCTGCGCTACATTTTTAAACCCTCCTACTCCCGCAACTCTTTAAACACAAAACGATTGATCTTGCTAATACTGACATCATACCCCTAGTACTCATTCGTATCAAATTTTAATTCAGACAACGATACCGTTTTATAGAGAACTAAGATTTTGAATAGGTTTTATGGCTTTATTTGGGCTTGGAACTGGATTTATTGCATAAGAATAGGAAATTATCACCTTTTCCAATTATTTAACCACACTTGTTAGTATAATATTTATTGCAAATACATCTAAAAGAATTATTTTTATTGCAATAATATAGAAATTATTGCAATGGCACCCATTTCAGTCCCTATTGGCTATAGCTGGTTACGCCTGCATTATAATCTAGAACACCAATTGACCCATCAGTCGTTTCTGGGGACGAGGCCTCGGCTCGAATTAGAAGGGAACGGTAATATTTTAGAAACCTATCCACCCACATACGCTGTGGAGGAAACCCCAATGAAGCACATTGAATTCGGTCTTAAATATGACGACCTCAGCCTGGATTTTCTCAAGACAATATTTAGAAGCATCCCTCAACAGGAGGTTGCCGCCTATATACGTGCCAAACCCCGGGGAATCTATCAGCGCAGAATCGGTTTTCTCTATGAATTCCTCACGGGCATCAGACTTCCTGTGGAAAAAATATCAAAAGTCAATTACGTCAACCTTATTGATCCGGAGAAATATGTTACTGGCAGCACCGAAAAAGATTCTCGATGGTGGATTAATAATAACCTACCGGGTACTCACGAATTTTGCCCCATCATTCGCAAAACAAAACAGTTAGCCGAAAATCTGAGGTTTGATTTTAAACTGCTTGTGCAGGAACTCACTAAAAAGTTTCCCCCGGAGATATTTTACCGGGCAGTGAACTACCTATACAGAAAGGAAACCAAGTCCTCCTATCAAATCGAGCGGGAACACCCAGCACCCGACCGAATGGATCGATTCGTTTCGATACTTGAAAAAGCTGGCGAAGACCCGCTCCCTGTCCTGCTAAGTGAAATCGCACTCACCAAATTGCAAAATGCTATTGTGGATCCACGTTTTGCCGTTGCGGGTTACCGGCAAGAACAGAACTTTATCAGCAGTACCAATTACAACTTCAAAGAAACCTATCATTATATAAGCCCACCCCCTCAATTCGTTCCCTCACTCATGAACGGGTTAGCGCTGACGGCACAACGTATCGAAGCGGATCATTCCGTGGTCCAGGCGGCCACAGTAGCCTTTGCATTTGTATTCATTCATCCTTTTGAAGACGGTAATGGAAGAATCCACCGGTTTCTTATCCATGACCTTCTCACCAGAAACCAAGTCGTTGACAAGGGTATGATTATTCCTGTTTCCGCGCATATGCTTAACCATATTATAGGGTATGACCAAATCCTGCAGCAATACTCGAAACCCTTGATGAAGCAAATAACATTTAAGGTGAATCCAGACCAATCTATTACAGTTACTAATCCGGACATGGTCGAAGGTTATTATCGATACCCCGATCTGACCGAACAAAGCACATACCTTGCCCGCATCATCAAGGAAACTATTGAAGAGGATGTCTATAACGAAATGGATTTTCTCATGAAGTATGATGAGATCAGGTCTGCTATTCAAAAAATTGTTGACATGCCAGATCGCCAAATGGACCAGTTGATTAAATATTTCCATAATAACCAGGGTCGACTCTCAAAACGCAAAAGGGAAAAGTTCGAAAAACTTACCAATGCAGAGATCGAGGAAATTGAAAAGGCATTCCACGAAATATTTGAAATACCTCAGTAATCACCTAATCTTAAAATGATGTAAGCGCATTTCTCTCCTTCAGGGGAGATGCCGGAAACAGGGGAGCCTAGATGCTGATAAGCAGTGGACATTTTCAAATCAACGAATCACCTATTCCTGCTTGTGGCGAACTTCAAATAGGGGCAATATGAGCTTTTTGCCATCACAGGTGAAGGTTGGCCAGGCTTTTAGTTAGTGGATATATTGCCCCATTCTCCATATAATAGAAGCTATTGATTTCCATCGATGATTCGGAGTGATCGTTTATTTATAGGCTTGATACCCAATCGGAATTTATTTTCCCGTCAAATTATCAATACTGCTTACTCATTTGTATGGTAATGACCAACATATCGGTATATTCGCACCCGAATTCCGGTATGCAAAATGAACTAGCTACGGAGACTTTTAACCTAACAATACATAAATTTAATTATGGCAAAGAAGACTAAAGGAGCAGCTAAGAAAGCTCCAAAAAAAGCGGCCAAAAGCCCCGCAAAAAAGGCTGTTAAAAAATCAGCTCCTAAAAAGGTGGTAGCAAAGAAAGCAGCTCCTAAGAAAGTAGCGCCCAAGAAAGTTGTTGCTAAAAAGGTTGCCCCGAAAAAATCGGCAAGAAAGCCTAACGCAGCATTTATGGTGGCCCTTGCACCCAGTGAAGCGCTTGCTGCTGTAATCGGAAACAAGCCTGCTGCCCGCACAGAAATTATTAAGAAAATCTGGGATTACATTAAGGCCAACGGACTTCAGGATTCGGTGAATAAGCGGATGATCAACGCAGATGCCAAACTTAAAGTTGTATTCGGTGGTAAAGATCAGATTTCAATGTTTGAACTTGCTAAGGTTGTAAACAACCACGTGAAGAAGTAAAGCCGAGGAGAACTTAATCTTCTATTCTTTAAGGACGACAAGTTGAGCGATTATTATCCCGATTCTTGTCGTCTTTTTTTAAATAAACTGATAAGCCACTAGTTTATTAATTAATCTTATTTTAAAGCTCCTACTCAGGAGAATACTTAAAGTTATTTTTTGAGATAATTTTTAAAGGTCAGTCCTATGGATTGACTCGAAGGAAATACGGAAATTAATTCCATCCCAAGGTACTTTCGTCCATAGCAGTTTCTGCAGATACCGTTTCTCGTTTTCCGGGATCACCACCATTTTTGACACAAAATGTCAGTATCTGTTAATTACTTTTCGGTATGTTTTACTTTAACCCCAAATAATCATGTACGTATCGATTTCAAAAGTTGTAAAATCTGTTTTATCCATTGTTCATTATGTAATGGATAGAAAAGAAGCGGTTTTAATTTATTCGAGTATTCCCGACAGGGATGGATGTATTACCAAGAATTTTGATGAGATTGTTAGTTTTTTAGAGGAACAGCAAAAAACTAATTTTAAGAATTCATTGGGTCATTTAATTATTTCTTCTGCTGATCCTTCAATGAAAATTGAAGAAGAAGAACGCTGGAATGCTGTTTTTTTACGTGCTGTTGATCTGATGGGCCTTTCTCATTCGCCCCGAATTGTAGCCCTTCATAATGACAGATCAACACCACATGGCCATAGTCTATTATCCTATTTTAAGGTCGAGTATTGCCTGGGTGAGGACACTTTTGGTTGGGATAAATTCACTAAAAAATCAAAAAGTGAATTTGATAAGCATTACAAAAAAATGCAGAAGAAACTGCAAGCAAAGGGAAAGGCTACGGCCCGACAAATTGAGGATGAGTTCGGATTGCAACGGGATTGTGTAAAAGTGTTTATAGGAAAGGATCGGTATATTGATCCTAAGTATTCAATAAAGCACCACTTGTCATTAGCCTATGAACAAGCGCTTGAAATATCATTTTCACTTTATGAATTCGTTTCGAACCTTAAGGAGGCTTGTCAAGAGAAGATTTCTGAATTGCTGGATCGTGTCAAAGCAAACAATAAACGTTCGGTTACTCCTTTAGTGGGTAATGATCCGAGTATAAAAGTTGATGTTCAGAAAGCAGGTGCAAAAATAAAGAATGACCGGATTTTGGTTTCAGTAGGTAATTTTAAAATATCGGATTATAAAATTGCCGAAGGGCTGGATTTTAAGTCGGTTTTAAATATTCTGAAGCGAAATGCTAACCTGGTGGTAAACTTCGTCCGTCCGGTTGTAACAGATTTCACCTCAAGGATTGGTTCCATGGGATTCAGCCTGGGGTTGTCGTTGGGTCTCACGAATAGAGAAGACCCCGCTTTAATAGAAAAAAGTCAGGAACAATATTCCAAAAGTACTTTTGAGATAAATGAAAGTATTGATCATAGGATGGGGTTTATGAATAGGGTTTTAATGGCCATGGGTATGTTAGAACATCATGAAACAGAAACCGAGCTGGCAGCTGAAAGAGAAGTTGACGATAAGAAAAAGCTATTGATCGAACTGCGCAATCAGGCAGGTCAGAATTCAACGAGAGACAATTTAACCGACCCGCCTATGACTGTTAATGTTCCCAACGAACCAAAAAAACCTGTTCCGGTGCATACTGCAAACAGAATACCTGTGGTCAGAAAAATTGTAGAAGCATTAATCCCAAAAATTGGTTCGAAAGTGGCTTATGAGAGAATTTCGCAACTCGAAGAAAACCTGGGTAGATATCCTAAAGGAACTATAAGGCGAGAGATTGCAGAACTACAACTTCAGGAGGCGGAGCGTTGGGCTAATCTTAACATGAAGGAGAGGATCATAGAAAATATCCAGGCCATGAAAGTTAGGGTAATCAAGTGGATTTCTTCGGAAAGCAAAAAGCTTGTTAACTCCTTTATGGCGCAGTGGAATAAACCAAAGAAACCTACAGTTGCTGAATTAAAGCAAATGGAATTAGCTTATGAGCGAGCACGGTCTATGGAAAAACAGGCGGCTTATGATAGGTATTGTGCTGAATTATTGCGTCTGAATAAGCCAGTATATCAACCTAGGCAGGTGTCCAAGGGTTATGAACCATACGCTGAACGGACCGAAATTCACCAGAAGAAAATGGGTATATCTTTATGATATACCCATTACTGAACGAGTGATTCTAAGGTGTTTGTGGAGGGAGTTTGGGCTACTTTTGCTTTAGTAGAGATCCTGTTAACGCTCCAAACCCTCCAACAAGTCCACCAAGAACAGCAGTTACTAATAGTAATAATGCTTTACTATTTACCATTAAAATTTTGGCGACCTTATCAGCTAACGGTACGGCTGCATTCATGTCGATGATCAGCGCCTTTATCAACCAAAGGAGTGCGATCGCAATAAAGCCAGCTAAAAAGTTTGCATTTGACTTATACAGAAACCCAACCAATGCAGCTGCAAGGGCTATACTCCACCAGGGAAGAAATAATTCAGCAACCCAAGCGATCACCATAATAAATAGAACCTGTATGAGGAATTTCATCTTATTTCGGATTTAAGGTGGTAGTGAAGTTTGTTTTGTTACCGGCATCTTCAGGCTTTTGTAAAAACAACAGACTAAAATACTTACCACTTGCCCAATGATCAAGCATGCTGGAGTAATGAACGCTTCCCGGATTACCGGATTGCCCGCCCGGATACGTGGCATAAGCTTTCGGGCCGTCTTGTTCCATACTTACAATCATCCGCCACGAGGGTCCGTTTTTACGCGAGGCAGCGTTGACTGTATTAGCATATCCACCGTGTTGCACATATAAGCCCAGTGCTTCTGTTCGGGTGAGGTGCTCAAGGTAGGTGTCTTTATAGTCAGCCCAACTTATTTTATCGGTCACACCTTTATCTGTTTTCCATTGCACAACTTCTGCAACGCCTTTGGAGAAGGATTGCCTGATTAAATCAGTTAACGTTTCCTTTTCAGGTGTGCCCTTGATGTCATAAAAGTCCAACTCGGGTTTAGTCTTCATCAGGTTAATGGTATTCCAGGTGGTAGGATAGGAAAGTGACACCTCATCGTTGCGCATTTCGTCCCAGATCATTGGAAAAAGATTAGTCCACCAGGCTTCAAAGTAGGCAGCGCCTTCAGCATCAGCGTGGTAAAAATAGTCCCATGATTTTAAAGTTTGAAAGGCATATTGTTCAGTGTTATTCAATGCGGTAACATCCAGACGATCCAGTAAAAAGGGGATGCTTTCTTCGGCCTTTATTCCGTAGTTATCATTTTGCAGTTTCATCATGTCAGAAACCGTAACAGCTGAAGATTCCCTCAGGATGTTGTTAATCCTTCGGTTGCGGTAAGCTTCGTAACTTACCGCATTGATGTAGTAAGGATAGGTAGCATCAGCCGGGTATTGGTTGGCGGAGCTTACAAAACCACGCTCCGGGTTTTTATCCATAACATTGTGCTCAAAGGGAATATATGCTTGCGGGCCACTGACTGATTGGCTTCCATCCAGTACAAATTTACCTTCGCTTTTACTGCGCACCGGAAACTTACCTTGTATGCGCATGGCGATATCTCCGGTAATGGAGGCGAATACAAAGTTTTGGGCCGGTGAAGAATAATGATCAAGTGCTTTCATGTAGTCGCCATGATTTTTTGCCCGATTCAGTTTATAGAAAGTCAACAACTCTTCTGACTCATCGTGGGCAATCCATCGGAAGGCGTAGTGCTTACGATTATTTTCAGGCCGATAATTCTCATCATAGGGAATAGGTCCCCAATGTGTGTAAACCACGGTATCATAGTATGCGGGTTGATCACGAACTGCAAATTTCTCTACAACACTTTTTGTTTCTTTCCAGTCACCATCCAACTCATATTTCGCTTTGCCACTATTTTCGAATTTGATTTTATACCAATCCACCAGATCGCGCTGGGCATTGGTCACTCCCCAGGCAATGGAATCGTTAAAACCAATGATCACTCCGGGGGCACCCGGCAGAGAAACGCCCATCACATTAACGGAAGGTGAATGAAGTTGAATGGCATACCAGATGGAGGGGAGGGTTATGTTCAGGTGAGGATCATTGCATAGAATGGGAGCACCTGTTTTTGTTCTGCTTCCGCTTACAGCCCAGTTGTTACTGCCTATGGTAGGGTCAGGTGTAGTTAATCCACTGATGGCGATAAGTTCAGCAGGCAAAGCAGGCTGAGTATCTTCGGTTTTAACAGGCTCGAAGTCCCATCGGTCGGTGCGGTCTACAATCGGATCGCCAACAGGCTCCACATCAGGGTAGAGGAGGTCAACCATTTCTTTTCCGAACAGGGCAAGGGCATTGGTCATTTGCATGTCTTTATCACCAATGTTTAAGGTTTGCGCCATACTACGCAAGAGGAGGGCAGATTTCAACGGTGTCCATTCTTCCGGAGCATAGTCCATGAGTTTGTATTCCAATGGCAAGTCTTTATAGGATAGCGATTGTATATACGTATTTATCCCTTCTGCATACTTAAAGGCTACCATTTTTGCCACCGGATCGCCATCCATTCTTTTAAAGGCATTTTCTGCGGCAAACACCATTCCCAGTCTGCGTTGGCCACGATCGTAATTCAACACAGCATTATCCTTACCTGCGCCAATCAGTTCAGAAATTCTTCCAGCCGCTGCATGCGTTTGAAACTCCATTTGCCATAAGCGGTGAAGGGCGGTTACATACCCTTGTGCCAGGTAAAGGTCCTCATCGTTTTGTGCAAATACATGAGGGATCATGATGCTATCGAATACAATGGTCACGGGCTTTTTCAATCCGGGTATGTCCAGTTTTTCGGGCAGCTTATGGTTTTTAGCTTCGATGTTTTGCCAGAAGCCATGAAATGGATCCAGAAACTTTCCCAGTGGAGGAATGCGGTTTCCACCGACCACCCAGCTTCTATTGAGCGACCAGATGAGAAGCACCGTAATGGAGAGACTGATCAGAAACTTGATTATTTTCATGGCGATGCAGGATTTGAGTTCTGTGTTGCGGGTAAACCCTAACAACTTTCCAACTTATAAAGCTTTTCCTGATTTTCGTAGTCCTTTTGTGGAAAAACTTGATATAAGTATCTGTGTAAAGTTCAGGAGTAATAATTGGACGTCATGCGAGGGAGCCTGCCTGCCGGTAGGCAGGGTACGACCCCTGCCCGTCCGGCAGGCGGGGAAGCAATCTCATTTATAAAACTGAAATTGGGATTACTTCTCCACCACTCGCAATGACACGGTTATTTAAGATAGGAAGCGGATTTCATAAAACTTAATCAACGTTTTGAAAAGGATTTTCCGAGAGAGTTTTATGATGATACCAGGATCGCGGGTCATCGCCCGCGATGACTAAAAAAAGTGTTTTATAGGCATGTTTCCGGGCCGTCAGATTTAAATCGATAGTCTTGCGTCTTGGTTATAAGGTCTTTTCTCTATATTTGACCTTTAAATCTACCGATTTAGTGGACATTACACTCATTCAGGGTCTCGTTTTAGGGATTGTCGTCCTGTTGGTTATTTCGCTCTACCGCGAATGGTTCAATCCTGCCCTGTCCTTTTTTGTGGCGGTGCTGGCGTTGTTGATGACAGGTGTGATTAATCCGGAGGAATTATTGAAAGGTCTGAGCAATCAGCAAATCATTGTCATTTTCTTACTGATTTTGGTAACAGCCGGAATTCGTTCCGTTTTTGGCGCAGAGTTTTTTACAAGGCTGTTCAATACATCATTAAAACCAAAAGCATTTTTACTGCGGATGATGGTGGTATCATCTTCCATTTCGGCACTTCTTAATAATACACCCATTGTAGCCTTCCTTATTCCCTATGTTAAAGATTGGGCTGACCGAACCGGAACACCGGCCTCTAAACTTCTTATACCGCTTTCATATGTTACGATTCTGGGTGGCATGATCACCGTAATCGGTACCTCCACCAACCTGGTGTTGGTGGGGTTGATGTCGGAATATAATTTGCCTTTGTTGGGCTTTAAGGATTTTCTTTTTTTGGGATTGCTGGTTACGGTGGCCGGATGGATTTACCTGTATTTTTTCGGATATAAACTGCTCCCGGAAAATGTCAATAAAATTGAAGCCGTCCGCCAAAACCTTAAGGAATATATCATTGAAACAGAAATATTTGAAGGCTCCGCGCTGATTGGTAAAACCGTTAAGGATGCAGGCTTGCGAAATC
>CAZQXC010000053.1:0-15453 GCA_964597075.1 uncultured Roseivirgaceae bacterium
TAAAGCCTTTTTTCATGTGCTGTCAATTCGAACATTAAATATAGCTATTAAATACACGTATCACATAAAGGGTGACCATAATTTCAGAATTCGTTTTACTCTAAACTGCTGACAGCCAGTAATTAGACAGTATTTAATAATACAACTCTCCATAATTAAAAACCTTTTTAAAACATGCGCGTACATTGCGTTTTGATGAGCTCCAAACAAGCATGAGCAAGAAGAAAGATAAGACTCCGTTATTGTTGAAGTTAATTCGTTGGGGTTACCCCAAAGTAGAAGCTGTATTCCCTCCGCTTGCCTACCGTTTCTTTACGATGCTCTTTTTTACACCGCTCAAGTACAAACCGACAGAAAAAGAAAAGAAGTCAGAAACTTTTGCAAAGAAGTTTTCTGTTCACGTAGTCGGCAAAAATACTCAATGCTACCAGTGGGGTGAATCCTCAAAATCGGTTGTGGTGGTTCACGGATGGGCCGGGCGGGCAACCCAGTTCAGAAGATTTGTTAAGCCATTTATAAAAGCAGGTTATCAGGTAATCGGATTTGATGGGCCAGCACATGGTCAGTCGGAAGGAAAGCGAACATCCATTGTAGAGTTTGAAGAAACGTTGAAAGAAATTTATAAAATTATCGGTGTACCTGAAGCTATTGTTGCGCACTCGTTTGGGGGAGGGGCTGTGTTGTTTGCCGCTAAGAATGGTTTGCCGGTAAGGAAGATAATCAATATTGCCAGTCCAACCATCGGGGATGAAATTATTAACACCTATTTGAAAGCTATAGGAGGCAGTGAAAAGACAAAATTTTTTTTTAAGAAATTTATTCAACAGAAATACGGGAAACCATTTGAAGAGTTCACCGCCACGCACATCATTAAACAGATCACCCGGCCAGTTGACATTCTTTTAGTTCATGATGAAGATGATAAGGAAGTTTCCATGGAACACCCGCTTGAAATCATCCGGCAATATCCTTCAGCGCGACTTCTCAAAACCAAAGGACTGGGCCATACCCGCATTCTGAAAGACAACCATGTTATTCAGGAAATTGTAACATTCGTTCAGGAACCCGCGTCTGGTTCAATAGATTAATTCTTTTGTTTTGGTGTAATTTATTAAGTTTCAGGAAGACTAATCAGCGGCCGTTTACCATCATACAAGGCCGTTTGAAGCGTTAATACTTAATAGATTAGATTGAAATCGGTAGTTTTGAATGCTTGTAAACCGTAGAACTTTCCAGAGAATTTGACCATCAGTTAAGAATATGAAATGAGCCAAAATTACTATAACTCTAGATTGACAATCGGTATGGCGAATTCCATGTGACCTTAACTAAAAAAATTATTAACACATGAAAATCATTGAAACACAAAACATCTCAAAAATATACATCATGGGCTCTACGGAAGTAAGGGCTTTGCAATCTGTTTCTATCACCATCGATCGGGGGGAATATGTTGCCTTCATGGGGCCGTCTGGTTCGGGCAAATCTACGTTAATGAATATTGTGGGTTGTTTGGACACACCTTCGGGAGGAACATATATGTTGAATAACCAATTGGTAAGTGACATGACCGAAAATGAACTGGCGGAAGTCAGGAATAAAGAGATTGGGTTTGTGTTTCAAACATTTAATCTTTTGCCTCGTGCTACGGCATTGGAGAATGTTGCGCTCCCTTTAATATATGCCGGTTACAATAAATCCGATCGTGAAGAAATGGCCCATGCTGCATTGGATAGTGTTGGTCTGGACGACAGGTGGCATCATAAACCCAATGAACTTTCCGGTGGTCAGCGGCAGCGTGTGGCCATAGCGCGGGCCTTGGTAAACAATCCCTCCATTATTCTGGCCGATGAACCAACCGGTAACCTTGATTCAAAGACTTCATATGGCATCATGAATCTTTTCCAGGAATTGCATGATAAAGGTAACACCATTATTATGGTAACACACGAAGATGATATTGCGCACTATGCCCACCGCATTATACGCTTGCGCGATGGATTAGTAGAATCGGATAAGAAAAACGACCATATTACACGAGGCAAACCTGTTGAAGCAGCGCAATAACATTCTATGCAGCGTTTGAGTTTAATTACTGAACTTTGTATTGGATTACCTGATTCATATGAAAATTTACACCAGAACCGGAGATTCCGGCAGCACGTCATTGTTCGGAGGCAAGCGCGTTTTAAAATCTGACCTTCGGATTGATACGTACGGCACGGTAGACGAGTTAAATTCCTACATCGGTTTACTGCGCGATCAGGAGATAAATCATAAGCGAAAAAATATTTTAGTTGAAATACAGGACAGGTTGTTCACCATAGGCTCTATACTAGCCACTGAACCTGGCAATGAAAAGGTAAAAATACCAACGCTGATAAAAACCGATATTCAGTTGTTGGAAAAGGAGATTGATGCCATGGATGCACAACTTCCACCCATGCGATCTTTCGTTTTACCGGGTGGGCACCCATCCGTTTCGTTTTGCCATGTTACACGAACCGTTTGTCGCAGGGCCGAGCGTTTGGTGATTGCACTTGATGCAGTCGAGAAAGTTGACCCCTTGGTTATTCAATACCTTAACCGCTTGTCGGATTATCTCTTTATGCTTTCCCGAAAAATGACAGCTGAATTAAAAGCTGAAGAAACACCCTGGAAGCCACGCATGTAAATTTCTGATCAGGCTTTCTTCGGGAGGAATGATGTATCCATGTAGTAACGCGTTAAATCATTTGGATCAATGAACACATCCATCTCTTTTCTATCTTTTAATAGTTCCGCAGGATTGTACCAGATATAGTCGCTTTTAAATTCAAAAACCTTGTTGGATACAGCATCGTGGTACTGACATACAATTACAAACGGACTTCTTCCATTCACTTTGAATGATCCATCAACAATAATATCAGCAATGGGAACCAATGTTTTTCTCCCTTTACCATAGGTGAACAAATCACGTTTTGCATTAAGCCGTTTAAGTTGTTTTGCTCCACCAATAACGCCAACAGCCTCAAACACCAATCCAAAAGCAAAAAGAAATATGGGTAAGAACCATTGACTAAAAAAGCTTTTTATTTCAGCTTCCTGGGGTTTGTCCGGTGGAAAGTAAACAACCACTTCATCTCCCATGCGCATGTCCGAACTGCTGAAGCTTGATCGGAACGTCACTTGATTCTCATTGTAATCAAATGCTATTATCGGACTTTCACCATCAAAACCGCTGATAGAACCATTGGCTTCAACCCAGGTGGAATTTTTTTCCATGGTGCTGAACAAAAGGTAAATGGCTATGAAAAAGCAAATCGTTCCGATGAGTGCAAAAACTCCAAAGAAAATTAACATGGATCGCATGGAATTAGGAGGTTTAGTGAATTATTAAAATTAATAGAATAGGGTAACGGATTCCAATAGACCAAAAAAATTCAAAACAAATTCCCCTAACATTCGTTAGCCTCCTTTGTAAATATCTTTTAACTTGCGCCAAATTAAAACCCACACTGCATGGTCGAAACGATGAAAATCGCTATTGAGCGGGTAAAGAAGTCCAGGATCAGTGAAGTTGATTTTTCGAATATCCCGTTCGGAAAAATTTACACCGATCATATGTTCATGGCTGATTATAAAAATGGTGCGTGGACCAATTTCAGAATAATGCCATACGGCTATATGCCGATTAGCCCGGCCACACCGGCTCTTCATTATGGTCAGGCAATTTTTGAAGGCATGAAAGCCTATAAAGGCCCGGAGGGTGAGGCGTTGGTTTTTCGCCCGCTGGATAACTGGAAGAGAATGAATATTTCAGGTGAGCGTATTTGCATGCCCCCCATACCGGAAGAACTTTTTATGGAAAGCCTGGCTGCACTTATTGATCTCGATCGGGCATGGATACCGGATGCAACGGGTGCATCCTTATACATTCGCCCGTTTATGTTTTCAGCAGATGAGTATATCGGCATAAAACCATCGGATGAGTTCACTTTCATGATTATACTTTGTCCGGTGGGTTCATATTATTCTACGCCTGTTAAGGTGCGTATTGAAACACATTATACACGTGCCTCTCAAGGCGGAACGGGTTATGCCAAGGCCGGAGGAAATTATGGTGCTGCTATTTATCCGGCCAAGCTGGCGCAAGCAAAAGGCTACCATCAGCTTCTATGGACGGATGGAAGAACCCATGAGTATATTGAAGAGTCGGGAACGATGAACGTGATGTTTGTAATTGATGATACGTTGGTTACGCCTGCCTTAAGCGATTCTATTTTAGCTGGAATAACCCGCGATAGTGTATTAACCATGGCACGTAGTTGGGGTATGAAAGTAGAAGAACGGAAAATTTCCGTAAAGGAATTGATCGAAGCCCTAGAAGCAGGGCGTGTGAAGGAAGCCTTTGGTGCAGGCACTGCCGCTACCATTGCCCATCTTGAACTGATTGGTTACAATGGAAAGGATTACTATCTTCCCCCTATTGAATCGCGTACATTTTCAAACAAAGTGTTCGCGGAACTGGAAGGTATAAAACGGGGCCTTAAACCCGATCCGTTTGGATGGATTGTAAAAATGTAGTGCTGATTTTTCTTTTTTTCGCCTGGACTCAATCCAGTGAAGCACAAAATCGTTTAGTTATTCTAAAAGGTGATAAAATCATAACTTCTTTTCGGGAAGGTGATTACATCCGCTTTAAGCGTAAAGATCGTGATCATTTTACGGTAGGATTTATCGGAGGATTAACAAAAGATTACTTCCGTATTGGGGAAGACACAACACTAATCTATACACTTGAGAAAATTGATTTGAGTGAACGAGATAACTCCGGTTTCCGTACGCGTGCTATTGGTGCTACCTTTATTATTGTCGGTGGTGTGTTTTTTCTGGGCGATTTGATTAATGAAACAGTAGTAAACGATCAACCTTATACAGTCAATACAGGTGTTGTTACAGCCTCGGCTCTGTTAATCACCACTGGCGTACTGATGCAATTTCTGAACAATGATAACTTTGTGCTGGGCAGAAGAAAAAAAGTAGTCGTGATTGATCGTTGATCCCTTAAATTTAGAAAAGATTATCTTCATGCTTTCGTTTACTCAGTCTTCTCGTATCATTATTACCTGCAACAAATGGCTAACCCCATATCTCCAGCAGGAAGTAGAGGATCTTTCATTTTTTCCAGCGCGAACATTTCAAACGGGTGTTGAATTGCTGGGAACCATTACTGATTGCATTAAATTGAATCTGAACCTTCGCTGTGGCAGTCAGGTGTTGTATTCTTTAAAAGAATTTAAAGCGAACGATGCTGATAAGCTTTACACGAACCTGGTGAATTACCCCTGGGAAAATATTCTGGAGAAGGACGGATATTTTACCGTCACCAGTAATGTCAATAATCCAACCATCAACAACGAATTATTTGTCAACGTAAAGGTGAAAGATGCCATCGTTGACCGCATGCGGAAGCAAACCGGTAAGCGACCTGATTCCGGACCTGAATTGGATAAAGCTGTTATTCATTTGTATTGGAATGATAACGATGCCGAAATTTTTCTAGACACCAGTGGTGAAACACTTTCCAAACATGGTTACCGGAAAATTCCGGGACGGGCGCCCATGCTGGAGGCACTGGCGTGTGCCACGGTAGTGGCTACCAAGTGGGACAAAATTTCGCCCTTCATCAATCCCATGTGTGGTTCTGGCACAGTAGCCATTGAAGCGGCATTGTTGGCCACTAACCGCAGGCCGGGTTTATTCCGGAAGAATTATTCGTTTATGCATGTACTTGGATACGATGACAATGCGTATAAGAATGAGCATCAAAAATTATTTAATAAAGTAAAAGAGGTGCCCGGTTTGATTATTCATGCTACCGATAACCGGGAGGATGCCGTTAAGATTTCCCGGATCAATGCACAGGTAGCAGGCGTGGAGGAGCTTATAAATTTTTCCGTTTGTGATTTTGAAAAGACGCCTATACCCGAAGGTGGCGGAGTTGTTTATCTAAATCCCGAATATGGCGAGCGCATGGGCGAATTAGCTGAGCTGGAGATAACCTATAAACGAATCGGAGATTTTATGAAAAAGCAATGCCAGGGTTATATGGGTTATATTTTCACCGGCAACCTAGAGTTGGCTAAAAAAATCGGACTGAAAGCAAAACGAAGGATAGAGTTTTACAGCGCTAAACTCGATTGCCGGTTACTGGAGTATGAATTGTACGCAGGAAGTAAGGATAAATAGTTTTTTCGATGGTTCGTTATTGGTATGGCACGTATTCACATTGATCTACCCGATAGATTTATTTTTTCGACAGAACTCCCTGTGCGGATTTCTGATTTGAACTACGGCAATCATGTTGGTAATGATTCCATTCTTACGTTGATGCAGGAGGCACGCGCCTTATTTTATCGTTCACTTGGATTTATAAGTGAGGTAGAGATTGAAGGTTCAGTTGGGCAGGTAGTTGCCGATGCTGCCCTTGTATATAAGGCCGAGTCTTTTTTTGGAGACACATTGATAATCGAATTAGCCGTGCGGGAATTTCATAAGTATGGATTTGACATGCTCTACCGGATTTCCAATAAGGATACAGGTAAAGAAGTAGCGCGAGGCAAAACCGGAATTGTATGTTTTGATTATTTGAAAAGAAAAATGGCTCCTATTCCCGCTTCTTTACAAAATGCTTTGACCAAGTTTCAATAGCAAAAAGGTGACTACAGTATTCGCTTGATCCGCGCCATGTAAAATCCATCTGTATACGTAGATGGATCGATTGTTTTTTCTTCCTCCAAAACAAATTGTTGTGAATTCTTTTCCAGGAAATGCTTTACCTGATTTTCATTTTCGGATGGCAGTATGCTGCAGGTAGAATAAACCAGTAACCCACCGGGTTTGACCATTAAAGAATAGTTCTGAAGAATATCTTTTTGTGTGTTGATAATTTTTGTGATGTATTCCGGTTTGAGTTTCCATCGTGCATCCGGATTTCGTTTCAGTACGCCTAATCCCGAACACGGAACATCCAGCAGTAACCGGTCAGCTGTCTGATGAAGGCGCTTAATGCTTTTTGCGGTTTCAATGATCCGGGTTTCAAAGTTATGCACGCCAGCCCTGCGGGCACGAATTTTAAACTCCTCCAGTTTCCACTCGGCCACATCCATGGAAATTAATCGGCCTTTGTTTTGCATGCGGGCAGCCAGGTGTAACGATTTACCACCTGTACCGGCACAGGCATCGATTATCCGCATACCCGGTTCAGTCTGTAAAAAAGGTACAATACGTTGTGAGCCGGCATCCTGAACTTCAAAGAGCCCCTCCTGAAAAGCACGTGATTGAAAAATGTTTTTCCGCTTGGCGAGAACAAGGGCCTCTGGGGACTCATCAACAACAGTTGTTTCATATCCTTCTTCGGCCAATTGCTGCTGCAGTTCCTCCGGAGAAAGCTTTAGCGTATTGACGCGTAACCAAATCACCGGAGGTTGATTCAGTGTTCTAATTACACCATTCCATGTATCTCCAAGCTCCTGCTCTCCAAGTGCGTCCAGCCAGTCGGGAATGGATTCCCTGATTTTTCGATCTGAATTTACTTCTTGAAACCTTTCCTGAATAACAGAAGGATTCAGTGAACTAAATTCTTTCCAGTTATCAAGTTCAAACTTGTTAAGAACCATCCATGCCCCTAAGATTTTCCACAAACTCTCACTATTGCTTACGGTTTGTAATAACCGGTAATAGCGGACTATATCGTAGCTGGTTTCAGCAATTAGGCCTTTGTCGGCTTCACTCACCCGTGGTATGGTCCTAAAAGCCTTCTCCAGTGCCTTGTCAGCATATTTATTATGTACAAAAACTTCTTTTAAAACCTGTACAATGGCTTCTGCAGCTATACGCGGCAATTTCAGGGTAGCGGACATTTCATCAACTTAACGTGGAATAATTTAGTAAACGAAGTAATTTAGAGGTTACAAAACAACTCTCACTTTTTACGACCATGCGTATTGCAGCTTTTATAACCCTCATTTGTTTTTCCATCACCGTAAACGCCCAGGACTGGCTTACGAAAGCAATAGGTGACGCTGGAGCGGAATCGAAAGCCAAACTGGATTCGGTTGATTTTCAGTTTGCCATTTCCGTAAATGAAAATTCCGGTTTTCTTGATGTAGAGCAAAAGGGTGAGGGTTGGTCACGTGGTTTCTATGCCTATAAAGATGAGAATACAAAAACAAAAATAGATCAGGCACGAGATATCCTGGAGCGCGCCATTGGTTATTATGCTCAGGCAAGATGGTTTCAACTGGCGGAACTGGAGTTTCAAAATGCCAAGACGTTCATGGAGAATAATTACTTGACGAATGAGGTTATCTATCTGCGGTGCGTTTCAACCATGGCATTGGTTTACTTAGCCCAATCAAAGTTTCAACAAGCTGAGGAGTTTATTGAGTGGTCACTTACATCGGCTGAGAATTCAAAGGGTATTAATAGCGCAGCGTATGTTTCCAACCTTAACAGCAAAGCAAAATTACAACAACAACTTGGCAGGTATAATGATGCGGAGAAAACGTTTAATGTAGCCCTGGAACAGGGTAAAAAGAGGTTTGGCGATCAGAGTCTTCAATACGCCATTTTATTAAATAACAAAGCTGTTTTGTTTCAGACCATGGGCCGGTTCGATGAAGCCATTCAGGTAATGACAGAGGCCAGTAGTGTAGCTGAGGTTGCCCTAAAAAAATCCAATGTACTTAAAGGGAAAAAATCATTTGAGAATAGGCAGTTTCTATCCAATCTCGCCAACGTTTACCAGGCTGCCGGGAAGTTTGATGATGCGGAGAAGGCATACCTGAATATTAAATCAATTTATGAAAGCAGGGGACAAAAGAATAATCCTGAGTATGCCAACCTGCTAAACCAACTTGGTATTCTATATATCCAAATGGAAAAAATGGATAAAGTCGAGGTGCTTCTCAAGACTTCATCTGATGTTTACAAGAAAAAATTTACTGAACAACATCCATCCTTCGCTAAAGTAACGGCCGATCTAGGAAACTTCTATCGCATGCAAGGCAGAAATGCTGAGGCCGAAACATTATTGAATAAAGCACTTTCTATACGCGAATCAACATTGGGAACCAGTCACCCCGACTTTGTGCGTTCGCAGGAAGATGTGGCTATCCTTTACTGGAAAACGGGTAGCCTGGATAAGGCTTATATGATGTATCGTGAGGTTATGGATAAGACTATCGACTTCATCAATCAGTATTTTCCGCCCATGAGTGAGGCAGAAAAAACAAAGTATTGGGACATCACCTCACCTCGCTTTCAGCGTTTCTTCAATTTTGCCATTGAAGCGCACCTGGAGCAAGCTCAAGTGGTACAGGATTTTTATGATTACCACATCGCTACAAAAGCCATTTTGCTAAACTCCACCAACAAAGTGAAGGAGGCTATTCTCAAAGGCAATGATGATAAATTGAAACAAGATTACTTACATTGGCTTGATCAGAAGGAACAATTAGCTCGCTTGTATGCCTATTCAAAAGAAGAGTTAAAGGAGCAAAAGATTGACCTGGCCGATATGGAACGCCAGGCAAATGCCATGGAACGTTCATTGTCCGAACGGTCCACAGATTTCTCTGCGGGATACTCATCGCAAAAAATCAGCTATAAGCAAATTTCAGGATTATTAACCGACACCGAAGCTGTAGTAGATATTGTTCGAGTGCGGGGTTTCAAGCAAGATTTTACAGACGATGTTCGTTACGTAGCGCTGGTGTTGAAAAAAGGTATGGAAACACCCCGGTTAGTGGTGCTGGAGAATGGCAATCAGTTGGAAACACGGTATGCAAAATTCTATCGCAATGCCATTCATGAAAAAATAGTTGATACCTATTCCTATGATCAATACTGGAGCAAAATAGAGCCAGAAATTAGTGGTCGAAAACTGATTTACATTTCACCCGATGGTGTGTATAACCAGCTTAATCTGAATACACTTAAAAAGCCAGAAGGGGATTATGTACTCAACCGTTTCGATCTTGTTATTATCGGTAATTCAAAAGATTTAATTGCGCTAAAGGCGAAAAAGATTGGCGCACCAAAAAAGAACGCATTCCTGCTGGGGTTTCCCGATTATGCAACGAGCGAAATATCATCACTGCCAGGCACTAAAACGGAAGTGGATGGCGTGGCCAAATTGCTAAAAGCTTCCGGGTATCAGGTTAACCAGTTTATGGAGAAGCAGGCTACAGAAGCAAATGTGAAAGCGATTAAAGGTCCTGCATTGGTACATATTGCCACGCATGGGTATTTTCAGCAGGATGTTGAAGATTCGGGCGGCTCGGTGTTTGGTGTGAATGCTGAGAATGCCTCGAACAATCCATTGTTACGGTCGGGTTTGATTTTAGCTGGGGCAGGTAAATCGATCAGTGGAGGGGGTACTGATATTTCCAGCAACGACAATGGAGTACTAACGGCCTATGAGGCCATGAACCTGAATCTGGAAGGAACTAATCTGGTGGTGCTTAGTGCCTGTGAAACCGGATTAGGTGATGTGAAATCGGGTGAAGGGGTTTACGGTTTGCAACGAGCTTTCCTCGTGGCCGGTGCCGATGCTATGATTATGAGCTTGTGGAAAGTGGACGATGCAGCCACCCAACAACTCATGACGAACTTCTATACCAACTGGCTTAAGCTGGGCAATAAACAACGTGCATTTAAACAGGCACAACTCCAACTCATGACTAAATACAAAGAACCTTACTATTGGGGTGCGTTTGTGATGATGGGGATGTGATACCCGGCTGAAAATGTTTACATCATTGCGAGCGGAAGGGAAGGATGTGTGCTAGAGCAAAGCAATCCCAAAATTATACGTTTAGTTCATGCTACATAGTATAGGATTGCTTCGTCACGCAAACAAGTGTTGTAGCTGATAGGGTTGAATTGCGTTTCTCGCAATGACGAATTTCAATTTAGTTTCTTTTAAAATAGGTCCTTAGTTTATTTTAATAATCACATTCCCAATCTTCTGTCCCGAATTAACATACTCAAAAGCTTCTTTAATCTGATCCAATGCATAGGTTCGATCAATCAGCGGTTTGAATTTTCTTTGCTCGACCAGGTCAGCCACAAAGGCAAGGCTTTTTGAAATATCAACCGGAAGAGGAAAGATGACTTTCTTTCCTCCTTTAATGGAAGTCAGCAAGGGTAAGTAGAGGTTTTCAGCGCCAGGACCTAACTCCGAGGAAATGTAAACGCCATTCTCTTTTAAAATGCGGGTGCATGGCTTAAATGAACTTTTACCTACCGCGTCAAAAACGAAATCATATTTTTCATTGTCTTGTGTAAAATCTTCTTTGTCGAAGTGGATGATGCGGTCAGGCCCCAGTGCACGAACACGATCATCGTATTGCGAGTGGCACACGGCCGTTACAAAAATATCCTTGCTTTTTAAAAACTGAATGGCAGCTGAGCCGATGCCTCCGGTTCCACCATTGACCAACACTTTATTCCCCGGTGCAAGCTTTACCTTATTCAGAAAATTATAAGCATAGTGTGCAGCCTCAGCGCTGGCGGCAGCCTGTTCAAACGTGAAGCCATTCGGAATTTTCATGATGGGTTTCTTCGTATCAATAGCCATATACTCAGCATGCGAAGGCAGGGTGTTGTCATCAAATCCCCAAACGCGATCGCCTACGAGAAAGCTTGTAACATTTTGCCCCACCGCTTCAACAACTCCGGCAAAGTCGGTACCGGTAATTTCATTTCTGGGTTTGAACAGACCAATAAAGAGTCGGAAAACAAAAGGTTTTCCCCAAAGGGCACCACAGTCGGTGCGGTTAACAGTAGTGGCGTGAACCTGAACAAGTATTTCGTCAGGTTTTGGTGTTGGTTTTTCAACCTCTTTAACGGTTATCACATCGGGGGAGCCGTAGGTTGTTCGGGTGGAGGCTTTCATGAATGAGCGGTAGGGTTATATTTATTCTCATTAGTCTGAGAAATGGCGGAAATGTTACCGATTGGTTATGAAATACACTTCCTGAATTTTACCATGTTCAATTTTGTATATCGCAATGGCGTGAAGCAGCGGTTGGTCTTTTCTCAATAGTACATGCTCTTCATCGATAACTGTATTACCAATCACCATTCGGCTTTTTATGGTGCAATGTAAATCGGCCAGGTTAGCAAACATACCCGCATAGTTTTGACGCATAATGTCTTTTCCCTGGTAAAGAAGCTTGTTCGGAAAATTAAAAACCTTAACGGAGTCGCTATAGGCTTCCAGAAACAAGTCGATGCTGCGCTCGTTATATCCTTTCAGTTGCAGGTCGGCAAGCTCAACCGATGAAAGCGTTTGAGCAGAAGCTATGGAGCCAAGAAGGCAAAAAACAAGGAGTATGTATTTCATGATGGGTGAATTTTTCCGATCCTTAAAAATAGTGGAAAAGTTACAGGTTTGTTAATCCCCCAATGTGGGGCAATTTCTTTCATCATTTCTGTAACAGGATTGAAGCCATTTTTTTGAATAAATTTTTGTGTTGCCGACCAGGAAGTTAAATATCCTGCAAATTGCTCGGCTGTCCATTCCGCCCGAATAAAAAACTTTGGTGTTATAATTTCTTCAAAAGGAAAGGGGATACTTCTGTATCCGTCCTCTACCAATTTACGAGCTTCATCCCAGTATTCACCAATCGTTTGGGTGTAGAATTTTAGGAAGTATGGATCTATTACCGGGTTAACAGTACAATTTGCGTATCCCCAAACCGCTAACCAAGCTTCGGCTTTAGCGATGCGCTTCACTTCTTTGTAAAATTCCGTCAGATTTATCCAATGAAGGGCCTGTGCCACGGTGATCAGGTCGATGCTTTTGTCGGGTAAAGTTATTTTTTCTGCAGGCTGAAGCGAATAGAAAATATTATCTGCCTGAACGGCATGGTCCAATTGTTGTTGGCTGATATCGGTGGCATATACGTTATCAAATTGTGTGGACAACACGCGGGCAACTTGTCCATTACCGGTGGCACAATCCCAGGCGGCATCGAAGGATTTCAAATGACCGAAAATGAATCGATAGAGTTCATCGGGATAGGTGGGCCTGAATTTAGCATAGAGCTGGGAATGCCCAGAGAAATAATCTTTTTCAGCCATCACGAAAGAAGCTTAGCCAATAATTCTTTAACGAACTTTGCGGCAACCATGGCGGTCATGTTATTGATATCACGGGTTGGATTGAGCTCAACAATATCGGCCCCAACAACATCAGCCTTTACATGTTTAAGTAAATTTAGTAATTGCCGTGTAGTGAACCCACCCGGTTCGTAATGCGATACGCCTGGAACATAGGCTGGATCCAGTGCATCCAGATCGAGTGATATGTAGAGGGGGCCATCAAATGAAAAACGCATAGTATCACTCCAGTCTTTCATCTCCACTTGCTCGATACCAAGCTTTTTGGCTTGTTCACGCTGATGCGGATTTAACGTGCGAATACCTACCTGTACCAGTCGTTTTGCCAGTTGACTTTCCATAATCCGTGCAAACGGACTGGCATGCGAATAGGTGTTTCCTTCGAAGTCATGGTATAAATCGGCATGGGCATCAATGTGTAAAATGTTCAGATTTTTGTGCGTTGCGGCTACAGCTTTAACGATGGGGAAGGTGATGGAGTGGTCCCCACCTAAACAAAGTATTTTATTTCCGGCATTAAGTTGAGCGCCAACGCCCAGCTCAATTTCAGCCATAGCGTTTGGCATTTCCGATAGCATTAAGTCACCTGCATCTTTCCAGCGATTGTCCTGACTCAGATCAAGTCCATCTTCTGTACAATAGTTGGTAGAGGGAGAGTGAAAAGCTTCACGTATAAAGTGTGGAGCAGTCTTGGCGCCCTGTAGAAACGATGAGTTTTCATCGAGCGGTATGCCTAATACTGCTACCATTTCAATCAGCTTTTAATTGAGTACAAAGATAAATAATGTAAGGCCGTCACTTTTTATTTCTCGTCATTGCGAACGGAAGCGGTGGTATGTGCGATGGTGTGAAGCAATCCCAAGTTTTGTGTTTGGTTTACTTTGTACTGTGGGATTGCTTCGTCACCCATTGCGCAGTCCTCGCATGATATAAATTTTAATTCCTTATCTGGATCCCAAGCTCTTTCAGTTGCTCCTCAGAAATAGTAGAAGGTGTATCAATCATCATATCACGCCCTGCATTGTTTTTAGGGAAAGCGATATAATCGCGAATGGAATCCGATCCGCCAAACAAAGCACATAACCTGTCGAAACCAAAGGCAATACCACCATGTGGAGGTGCACCAAACTCAAAAGCTTCCATTAAAAAGCCAAATTGTTTTTTTGCTTCTTCTTCGGTAAAGCCTAAATGGTTGAACATCATCTGCTGTGTGGCACGATCGTGAATACGTATAGATCCTCCGCCTATCTCACTGCCATTCAACACCATGTCATAAGCATTTGCTCTTACTTTTTCGGGATTAGTCTCCAGTAATGGAATATCTTCAGGCTTAGGTGAAGTAAACGGATGGTGCATGGCGTGGTAGCGTTTCGTTTCTTCATTCCATTCTAATAGAGGAAAATCGAGTACCCATAATGCAGCAAACTTGTTTTTATCGCGCAGGCCTAACTTTTCCCCCATCAGCAAGCGAAGTTCACTCAGTTGCTTTCGTGTGGAATCAGTTTCGCCAGCCAAGATGAGCAGTAAATCACCAGGTTGAGCCTGAAAAGCATCTGCCCATTGTTTCAAGTCATCAGACAAATAAAACTTATCCACCGATGATTTGAAGGTGCCATCGGCTTTATATTGTACATACACCAAACCTTTTGCTCCAATCTGTGGACGCTTTACATACTCCGTTAATTCATCCAATTGTTTGCGGGTATATTCAGCACAGCCTTTGGCACAGATGCCCACGACAAGTTCGGCACTATCGAAAACACCAAAGTTTTTTCCTGAGGTAAGATCAACCTCCCCCGGCCCCTCCTTGTCAAGGAGGGGAGTTTTAAGGGTAACAAATTTCATATCAAAACGAATGTCGGGCTTATCGGAGCCGTAGTATTTCATGGCGTCATCATAACGCATGCGAGGCACTCCCGGCAGCTCAATTCCTTTTACTGCTTTGAACAGATGACGCACCAAGCCTTCAAACGTATTCAAAATATCTTCCTGGGTAATGAACGCCATCTCACAGTCTATTTGAGTAAACTCTGGCTGGCGGTCAGCACGCAGGTCTTCATCGCGAAAGCATTTTACTAGCTGATAGTACCGGTCAAAACCGGATACCATTAAAAGTTGCTTGAAGGTTTGTGGTGATTGGGGCAACGCATAAAATTCCCCATGATGAACCCGTGAAGGTACCACAAAGTCGCGCGCCCCCTCGGGCGTTGATTTGATCAACACGGGAGTTTCTACTTCAGTAAAGTTCAGGCTATCCAGATAAATGCGCGTTTGCTG
>CAZQXC010000054.1:0-15060 GCA_964597075.1 uncultured Roseivirgaceae bacterium
TTGCTGAATGGGAGGTGCGTGCTGTATACAACTGCTGGCTCTCCTTTGACCGGTTAATGAATATTTTTTCAATGTGATCGTAAGATTCAAATCTTCCGGTTTTGAAGAAGAAGAAGGACCTGTACTCACGGTAGGTTTTATTGGCTGGATTTATTTCGGTGCCTTCATGTGCCACCAAAGCAAAAAATCCTGCTACACCTAGTGTGATGGTAACCCAGGGGTTTGTTTGCCATGCGCTTAGTCCAAGAATCATGGCACAAGCAGCCAATAACCGGAAAGTCCAGGGTAGTAATGGTCCGTATTTGATATCAATCATTGCTAGTTAATAATCGAATATACCCGATGAAGTTTCCAGGGTAACTTTTTTCGTATCTGCGTCTTCCACCCGTCCAATAACCTGAGCGTCTACACCAAAACTTTTCGAAATATCAATCACTTGTTGGGCAAACTTTTCATCCAGGTATACTTCCATGCGGTGGCCCATGTTAAAGACTTTGTACATTTCTTTTAAGTCGGTACCGCTGCATTCCTGAATCATTTTGAAAAGCGGAGGTGTTTCAAAAAGATTGTCCTTGATCACATGAAGTGATTCAATGAAGTGTAGCACTTTGGTTTGCGCCCCGCCACTGCAATGCACGAGACCGTGCATTTGATGACGAAGTTCTTTAAACACTTCGATCATAATCGGGGCATAGGTGCGTGTAGGTGACAATACCAATTTGCCCACATTAAGCCGAACACCGGGAAGTTCATCAGTTACTTTATATTTTCCTGCATAGACTAACTCAGCAGGCACATCCTTATCATACGACTCCGGAAATTTTAGAGCATATTCTTTAGCGAATACATCATGACGCGCGGAGGTAAGTCCGTTGCTGCCCATGCCGCTGTTATACTCGCTCTCGTAGGTGGCCTGCCCGGAAGAAGCTAATCCAACGATAACGTCACCAGCTTTAATATTAATGTTGTCGATTACATCACTGCGTTTCAAACGCGTGGTTACTGTACTGTCGACAATAATAGTTCTCACAAGATCACCTACATCGGCCGTTTCGCCACCGGTGCTGCGAATATTGAGCCCATAATTACGGAGCATTTCCAGCACTTCTTCGGTTCCATTGATAAGGGTAGAGATTACTTCACCGGGAATGAGATTTTTATTTCGGCCAATGGTAGAGGAAAGTAAAATATTATCCGTTGCGCCAACACATAACAAATCATCCACATTCATAATAATCGCATCCTGCGCGATGCCTTTCCATACGGAGAGGTCTCCCGTCTCTTTCCAATAGATATACGCTAGCGAAGACTTGGTACCTGCCCCATCGGCATGCATTACCGTACAATAATTCGGGTCACCACCCAGGTGATCTTCTACAATCTTACAAAACGCCTTTGGAAACAAGCCCTTGTCAAGGTTGCTGATGGCCTGGTGAACATCTTCTTTGCTGGCGGATACCCCGCGTTGATTATAACGATCGGACATACCACAAAGGTGTTAAAAATTTCTGAACGTGTGTCTTATTGATTTTCCCATAACGTATCCAGGTAAAGATCTTCCACTTTTTTTCTTGCCCAAGGTGTTTTTCTGAAAAAAGAAAGACTGGATTTAATGCTGGGGTCGTGCAGGAAGCAATTTACCGGAATCCGTTCACCCAATTCTTCCCAGCCATACCGGTCCACCAGGTAGGTGATGATATATTCAAGGGTTTTCCCGTGCAGTGGGTTATTGGGTTGTTCTTCTTTCATTAATGGCGGATAGAATCAAGAGAAGCATTGTAATCACCCTGATAATCTTCAGGCAGTTTACTCAATACTGTGGTAATTTTTTTAAGCTGTTGCTGATACAGGTTGAATAGTACCGTACCGGTGCTGAGCGGAATGGAAGCGGAATTTACTTTTTCGCAAAAATAAATACGCAGGTCTAGTTCTGTTTGAGGTAAGCCTGAATACCGGATGTATTTATTGGTAACACGCAGAATTTTACGAACCATCTTTTTTACGATGTATAAATTCCGATCGGGTAGCTCATCGAACAGGGAATCCATTTCGGCTTTTATAGTCCGGATGTATCCGGGCTCATTGCTGGCATCAAATAAAAGATAGCTTAGCAATTCTTTGTTTTCTTTTTTGTGTTTTACCAAACGAAGACAAAGCGCCTGTAAAGTAGCCTCATCCAGTGTTTGCAATTCTTTCTTAATCTCGCTTAAGGAGGCGTGGCTCATGCTAACCTGATTTTTTGGTAAATATCCCAAATAACAATACCCACGCAAACTGAAATGTTCAGCGAATGCTTGGTGCCCGATTGTGGTATCTCTAGTGCATGATCGGCTAATTCAATTACAACATCACTTACCCCATTTATTTCGTTTCCAAAAACCAGACAGAGCTTTTCATTTTTAGAAGGGGCAAATGTTTGGAGTGGAATACTGGCATTGGTTTGCTCAATCACAACAATGGTATAGCCACTTTTTTTTAGTTGTTGTACCGCCCGATCGGATTTCTCAACATATTCCCAATCGACCGACTCCGTTGCCCCTAATGCAGTTTTATGTATTTCCCGGTTTGGTGGCGTTCCGGTAATTCCGGTCAGGTAAATTTTTTCAATACGAAAGGCATCGGCTGTGCGAAAGGCTGAACCTACATTGTGTAAGCTTCGGACATTGTCCAACACTATAGAAACAGGAATTTTTTCTGCTTCTTTAAATTGATCGACTGAAATTCGGCCCAGCTCTTCGAGGTTGAGTTTTTTCATGGTCAAAATTAAACATAAGTAGCAAGATGTAAGACATAAGTATTTTGTAGTTTGGTCATATGAAGCGCCAGGAGATTATTCAACAATTAAGCAGCGGTGTAGCGCTGCTTTTTATGCTGATCGCATACTCGGCTCCTGCCCAAAATTCATACACCGATGTGTACAAGGAGAGTGCCTGGGCGGAACGAGACTCCTGGCAGAAGCCACAGGAAATCATCAGGCTGATGAACATTAAAGTAGGCAGTGCAGTAGCCGATGTGGGTTGTCATGAAGGGTATATGACTGTAAAACTTTCAAAGGCTGTAGGTGTAACCGGTAAGGTATTTGCCGTGGATATTGAGCAACGCAAACTGGATCGACTCAAAAATCATTTGGCGGAACGCAAACTGGAAAACGTTTCAGTGATTAAAGGTGATTACGATAATCCAAAACTTCCCCTCAATATACTGGATGCTGTGCTTATGGTTGACATCTACCACGAAATGGATGATCATGATGATATACTGGGGCACATCAAAGCATCCTTAAAGCCGGGTGGCCGACTGGTGATTTGTGAGCCCATTGCCGATGAACGTAAAACACTAACACGAGCAGAACAAGAAGGCAAGCATGAACTGGCTATGAAATTTGCTTTGGAGGACTTGATAAAAGCCGGTTTTCAGATTGTTCTTAAGCAAGAAAATTTTGTTGATCGCACCACTATAAAAGGTGATCGTATGTGGATTCTTGTTGCAAAGCGCTAACGTCATTATGGGCTATCCATCTCTTCAATTAATTTCTTCAGCTGGTCAAGGTACTTATCGTACGAGATCTTATACATCCATTTAGCAAGATAATAGCAGGCGGGGGTAAGAATAATAATGGCTATCAAAAGAGCAATCAATACCCGCGTTTCCTGAATATCTTGTTCAAAGTTGTTGTATTCAGAAAGCCCCATCATATAACCGGCCATTACACTAAAAGGATATATGAACAAGGCGGCTTTTTCCTGAAAACGGATTGACTTATAAATAATCGAGTGAATGTTTTGCAAAGCAGATTTTAAGGAACCTTCAAAAGCCTGTTGCCACTGCAGATTCAGGTCGCGATAGGTAATATAGTTATACCACGTAAAAAATACATAAGCGCCTATAATAATACCGATGAATAATTTTACCAGCCAGGGATCGAAAATAAATATCAGTACAATAAATAAGACCAGAAAAACAACGGCAAAGACCAATGTTGTCTCCAGGCTTTTTTTCAATCGGATTACCGGATGTTTGGAGCGACTTTTTTCTGGATGCTCTACGGTCTTCCAGTTGGCAGGTTTCTCCAAATGCTCTTCTTCCAGTTTTTTCCACGCCTCGTGCAAGTCCATGCTTAATTCACCTTTAATTTTTTCGTCAGTACTTCTTTTATGCGATGTAGTTTTACCGCCACATTATTTTTTGTCAACCCGGAAATGTCAGCTACCTCTTCATTGTCATATCCATCCAGGTGCAGGGTAATAATCATACGGTCGATCTCAGATAGTTCTCGTATGGCAAGATAGAGCGCCTCACTATCCTCTGCTCTGCCATGCGGGTCGTGCGTTCCTCCGAATTTCTCCAGATGATCACTGGGTTTTACCAAAACCGACCTGCGTTTAAAGGTCAACACGGTATTCAGGCTAACCCGATAAAGCCACGTTGAAAATTTTGATAATCCGTTAAACCGGGCATACGATCGCCAGGCTTGCAGGTGTATCTCCTGAAACAAATCTTGCTCATCTTCCGGATGATTCACGTACAAGCGAATTACCTTAAAAATGATCCCCCGGTTTTCGCGCATCAGTGCGGTAAACTCCTTTTCAGTAGCTGCCATTCCCAGATGTTTTTTCTACAACAACCGGGAGAGTATAATGCCTAAGCCAAACCAAAATAAATACGACATTCCTTTGGCAAATATTCGTTTAGTCTTTTTCAGGATGGTCTTTTCTTTCATTATCCAAGCTTTGAATAATGAGTACCATATCGGGGGCAACTATTACAGGCCTGTATTAGTACTTCGCCATCCAAGGCTATTCTTATATTTGCCTACATGGCCCTGAAGCAAACCGTAGAGACCCCGTTGATGAAACAATACAACGCCATCAAGGCGAAGTATCCGGGGGCTTTACTGCTTTTTAGGGTGGGTGATTTTTATGAAACCTTTGGTGAGGATGCCATACGGGCCGCCAACGTGCTGGACATAACCCTGACGAAGCGCGGAAATGGTTCAGCCTCAGAAATAGAACTGGCCGGGTTCCCGCATCATGCGCTTGACACATACCTTCCAAAATTAGTCCGGGCCGGAAACCGCGTGGCCATTTGCGACCAACTGGAAGACCCCCGCTTTGTAAAAGGTATTGTAAAGCGGGGTGTTACGGAATTGGTAACACCCGGGATTTCGTTTAATGATAATGTTCTTGAGAAGAAGCAGAATAACTTTTTGGCTTCTGTATTTGCCGGAAAGCAAGCGTTTGGCGTTTCCTTTCTCGACATCAGTACCGGTGAATTTTATGTGGCGAATGGAAATGAAACGTATATCCATAAACTCATTCAAAGTTTCTCGCCTGCCGAAATTATTTTTTCCAAGAGCCAACGCGAAGCCTTTGAGAAACAGTATGCGGATGATCATGCCACCTTTGCACTGGACGACTGGGTTTACGCATTTGATTTTGCTCAGGAAAAATTATTGAACCAGTTTAAAACTGCCACGTTGAAAGGCTTTGGTATTGATGGATTGAATGAGGCCATTGTCGCAGCAGGCGCCATACTCTATTATCTTGAAGCCACTGAGCACAAAGACACACAACATATTGCTTCCGTCTCACGCATTGATGAAGACAAGTATGTGTGGCTGGATAAATTTACGATTCGAAACCTTGAACTGATTTCATCGCCTTTCGAAAGTGGCGTTCCGCTGATTCAGATTCTTGATCAGACGGTTACCCCCATGGGCTCGCGCCAGTTACGAAAATGGATGGTGCTTCCGCTTAAGGATAAACCCCTGATTGAGGAACGTCTGAAGGCAGTGGACTTTTTTTTCAATCAACCACAGCTAGCTGATAAAATCAATGAGGAGCTTCGGCATATTGCTGATCTGGAACGGTTAATTTCAAAAGTTGCCGTTGGTCGGATTAATCCACGTGAATTATTGCAATTAAAAAAATCATTGCAGCGTACGGGCCCCATTAAAAGTTTATTGATGCAACAAACTTCACCCGAATTAAAAAAGCTGGGTGATCAGCTGAATCTGTGTGAATTTTTAGTGGAGAAGATTGAAAAGGAATTGCGTGAGGATGCACCCTTGCTCATGCATCAGGGGAACATTATTAAGGATGGCATTCATGCCGAACTGGATGAATTGCGCAGCATCGCTTTTTCAGGAAAAGATTACCTGTTGCAAATTCAAAAACGCGAGATTGAGCGAACCGGAATCAATTCCCTAAAAATTTCATACAATAAAGTTTTCGGGTATTACCTCGAAGTAAGCAATACAAATAAAGATAAAGTCCCTGCTGACTGGATACGCAAGCAAACCCTGGTCAATGCCGAACGCTACATCACAGAAGAACTGAAAGTTTACGAAGAAAAGATTTTACATGCCGAAGACAAGCTTGTGGTTATAGAACAAAAACTATTTCAGGAATTGGTACAACAGGCAGGTGATTTCGTGGCACAAATTCAGCAGGATGCCCGAACGCTGGCCGTGGTCGATTGCCTGCTTTCATTTACTCAGGCGGCACGACTGAACAACTATTCACGCCCGGAAATCAATGAATCAACAACACTCGATATAAAAGCGGGTCGCCATCCGGTTATTGAAAGGCAGTTGCCCATGGGTGAAAGCTATGTACCCAACGATGTGTACCTCGATAACGAAACCCAGCAAATCCTCGTCATCACCGGTCCGAACATGGCAGGTAAGTCAGCCCTTCTCCGGCAAACAGCCCTGATAGTACTCATGGCACAAATAGGAAGTTTTGTGCCAGCCGAAAGTGCACGCATTGGTATTGTGGATAAGGTCTTTACACGTGTGGGGGCTTCGGATAACTTATCAAGAGGTGAATCTACCTTTATGGTGGAGATGATTGAAACAGCCAGCATTCTCAACAACCTGAGTAACCGCAGTTTGATTTTGATGGATGAAATCGGCAGGGGAACATCTACCTATGATGGTGTTTCCATTGCCTGGGCCATTGTAGAATTTCTGCATCAGCACAAAGAATTCAAACCAAAAACACTTTTTGCCACACACTATCACGAGCTGAATCAGTTAGCGGAAGATTTTGTGCGGGTGAAAAATTATAATGTAAGTGTAAAAGAGGTGGGTGATAAGATTATCTTCATGCGTAAATTGAAAGGAGGTGGCAGCGAGCATAGCTTTGGTATTCATGTGGCACAACTGGCTGGAATTCCCAACAAGGTGGTTATCCGCGCGAATGAAGTATTGCATTTCCTCGAAAGGGAAAAGGCCCCTGACGGACGGGCAGGTAAGGACACCCCGAAAGGCAAACTGCAGGATTTGCCCAAGGCCACACACCAAATGAGTTTGTTTGAAATGGACCCTAAGTACAAGCAGGTGCAGATGATGTTGGAAACCATAGACATCAACACCATCAGTCCGGTGGAGGCATTGTTGAAGTTGAATGAGATCCTTACAACATTAAAGAAATAACCATCCAAGGTCTGTGTCTTCACAGACCATTGATTAACTAAATATTATGAAAGCACTTTTTCTATCATCCGTCCTCCACTTATGTTTTGCCTGTGGCCAATCAACCTCATCCGATAACCATTCAGAAACCGAAGTTGAAGAGTCACGCGCATCACCAAATGAAATTAATGACGCTGATACAGAAGTTGGGGGAGACGAAACGGCAGCGCAAAAAGATGGCCCTGTTGTATATGTTACCCACGATGGCGATAAATACCACACAGCCGACTGCCGCTATTCAAAAACTGCACAGCCTGTAAAACTTAATCAGGCGAAAGCCGATGGAAAAACAGCGTGTGGCGTTTGCAAGCCCAATTCAAAAACCGGAGAAAAGCAGGTGCGGTGTACGGGTAAAACAGCGGAAGGTAAGCGGTGCTCACGCACGACTACCGATGCGAGCGGTAAATGTTTTCAGCATCGCAATAATTAATCCTTTGCAAAATTACGAATAATTGACATGGAGACTGCCGGATTGTTGCTGAGTTGTAGAAGACTTTCATAATACGATTCCGTAACGGAAATGTATCGATGAGCCTGGAAAGCTTCGGTCCAACCGGATTTTATTGCGTCAAGTGCTTCCGGGTTTTGAATATGCAGGTTGAGCAAAGATTTTTGGAGTTCATCGCGCAAACTTTCCGGTAACTTTTTTCTGAACACACCCGGTCCCAATGGAATGGCTGGTGACTCCCACAATTTTTTCAGCTTAACGCTGTCAGCCCTGAGTTTGTAGTACTCATTACTACCAAAAGCGCATAACGCAACCTCACCTTTCAAAGCACGCTGGGTAGCGAGGGCGTGATTATGGGTGTATTGAATTTCCAGAAAAAAGCGTTCAGGATAGCCCGGTTGAAGCGAGGCAAGTTTCAGTCGTGGCAAAAGATTCCCGGACGTAGACCCCGGACTTACCAACACCAAAACAAAATCTGACGCATGGGCGACAACTTCTTCGAGTGTGTTTTCCGGGATATTTGCCCCGGTTACCAACACACTTTTATAGGCATTTTCTTTTTCATTCGGAATACTCAGGACTACACCGGCCTCATAGGCCTGTGACTTTTCTTTCAGCATCAGATAACCGAACGTATTCATAAAGGCAACATCCACTTCTTCATTTTCCAATGCTTTTAATAATTCCTGTACCGTGAGATAGCTTTTTACCTCAACGTTTAGGTTATTGGTCTCGCCAAAGTATAGGGCAAAGGGTTCAATGTTATTAATTCGCAGATTGTCGGCATATTGATAGGTGGCTACCACCAGTTTTTGAATGGATTGAAGTGTGTTTTGGGTAAAGCCGTTGAGCGTTACCAGGCTTAACGTAAGTATCGTTATGATTTTTTTCATTGTATGCCTATTCTTGCTGGGATAGCCGCTTACGTATACGGCTAAGCGCTTCCGGGGTTACTCCCAAATAGGAGGCTATGTACTTAAGGGGCACATGGGCAATGACTTTCGGTCGCTCCTTTAGCAGTTTAACGTAGCGCTCTTCCGGTGAGTTGAAGAGCAAACTTTTATTTCGCTCAACAACAAACAATAAAATGAACTCTGCTATCAACCTTCCAAATTTTTGCCACACCATTGCCTTATCATAAAGTGCCTGCATATCATTATAATGCAATTGAAGAATTTCCAATTCATCCATGGCCACTATATAATCGGTACTGGGCTTCTGTGGTAACAGGCTTGCAAAATCGGTGGTGAAATTTCCTTCAAATGCAAAGTTAATGGTTAACTCTTCATCCTGCACAAGGTTATAGATGCGTACGAATCCTTTATTAAGGAAGGTTACATGATTACAGATTTCTCCTGCGCGCAAAATGAATTCTCCTTTTTTAATTAAGCGCCTCCTTAGCAAAGGTTGCATCATTTGCCACTCCTCTTCTGTAAAGTCTAAGAACCGGGAAATGAAATTTCGAATGGGTGTAAATTCATTCATTCGGAAAGATACGCAGTAGCATCTTTCCTAAACCTGAAACCTGGTTGATATGTTCAGCTAGGTCATTCCGCTTTGTGAAACCCGTTTCCGGATCCTGCTTAAGGCTTCAGGTGTTATACCTAGGTAGGAAGCAATATATTTCAGGGGTACCCGATCCAAAATATGCGGTTTTTCCTGCATCAGTTGTAGGTAAAGTTCTTCCGGGGTCTTAAAAAGCAAATCCTGACTCCTGAAGGAAACCATGACAAAAACATATTCAGCAATCAGTCTGCCGAACTTTTGCCATACCGGGTATTTTTCGAAGGCTGCATGCATGGAGGCATGGTCTAGCTGAAGTACCTCGGCATCTTCCATGGCAATAATATTATCGCGAGTAGGCTGCCGGGTTACAAAACTGCAATAATCGGTAATGTATTCATGCTCAAATGCTAAGAACTGAGTTCGTTCTTCATCGCGCACCATGTTATAGGTTCTGAAAAATCCTTGATTGATAAAGGAAACGTGATTACAAACCTGTCCTTCGGTTAACAGATACTCGCCCTTTTTAATCCATCTTCGCACAAGCGCCTTTTGGTGCACTGCCCAATCTTCTTCTGTGAAGGAAAGAAAATTTGAAATGTATTTCCGGATGGAAGCAAATTCGTCCATCCGGAAATATACTAAGGAAATGTTATCAGAATGTGAAGCGCACGAAGGGTACCGGAAAAAATCCTTGCTGATACTGTGTTACAATGGTATTGGTGCGGGGGTTGTAGCTCTGCGCAAAAATATTTTGATTATTTGTTACGTTTTGTAGGTCAAGTGCAAATTCAAGAGTACTCTTTTTGTACTCCTTTCGATACGCAATCCGGAAATCGGTCCGGAAATAAGCATCCTGCTTTTCACTGAAGGCTTTATCATCCTGGAAGATAGTAGTACCATACTTTTGTGATGCAGCTACGTCAATCGGGGTCAGGTACTTGCCACCAATAGTCGTTACTTTAAGATTCAATGAGAGGTATTTTTGTTTAGCGCCCAGACTGAATTCTTTACCAAATAAGCCATTAACCACATACTGCGTGTTGTACGCGGTGTTGCGTTCAATACCATCACTTCCTTTGTATTGTGAATCAAAAATTGAAGAAGTGATGAGGAAGTAATACCCATGGTTAAAGAAACGCTCTAGCGTTAACTCCACTCCATAATTTGTTCCGGTGCCCTTATTCACCAAACTGTCTTGATCCACAGGCACAAAGCTGGAGCCTGTATTAATCGCAGAAAACGAAGTAGGGCGTTGCTCAACAGGGACGTTGGAAAGTGATTGATAGTATCCTTCAACTTTTAAGCGAAGATTATCCGTGATGTTCCAATCGTAGGTTATCACACCATGCTGACTTTTAGTAAACTTCAGATCGGTATTGGTGAGGATGTAGTTATTATCGGAAATTTTGGTTTGCACATAAGAAGTGTATGGGCTTTGGATCTGTTTGTGGATGCCATAACCCAGACTAAGGGATTGCTTGCCATTGATAAGGTACTGCAACCCTAACCGTGGTTCTACAACTGCCTGCTCATTGAGTGCATAATACTGAGCATGAACACCTGCATTGAATGAAAGTTTTTGACTGAAGCGATGACGCCATAGAGCAAAGCCCTGATATAACGAGGTGATATCCTGTACATTGATCCGCAAAGAATCAGAACCTTTGTTTGCAAAAATATCGCGGTTATAGAGGTCGAAGTTCAGTACATCAATATACCCACCATAGCTCAATGTATTCTTAGCATTTAGCTTTGTACGGAATAAGGCCAGTGTAGAATATTTGGTTGTTGTAAATTCTGCTTCACCACGAGCGTAACGGGCCGTTACTTCATTGCTCGCATTACGAACAAGGGAATCACCGCGGAAACTTTCTTCCGCTGAGCTGATGCCCATAGTAACTTTCATGTGGGTTTTCGGTGAAATACTTTTTTCATAACTGGTGCCGGCAATCCCGGTTTGGTAGCGCGGAAATAAGTCCTGGTTCTCGTTACCGTACAGATCGTCCGACCCCCCTTCAAGATCCGCTTCGCTGCCCAGTAGATCAATGGCGCTTTTCCCCCCAAGACCAAAGAGAGACCATTTACCTCCATTTTTCGCGGGAAACGTTAATTTGAAATTCAAATCCTGGAACAGTGGAATGTTTGAACCAGTTCCGAACTCTATGCCAAGTGTATTAAAAACACCCAGTGTGGAGTAACGGTAGTTAACGATGTAGGACCCTTTGTTATTTTTTGAAAGCGGTCCTTCAGCACCAACCTCAAAACCATTGAATCCGACCTGAGACACGAACTCGTGTTTTTGATTGTTGCCATCGCGCAAGCGTATGTCAAACACGCCTGCCACGGCATTACCATACTGTGCAGGAAAAGCACTGGTCATAAAATCAGATTTATCGAGGTTGTTGTTATTCAACATACTCACCGGCCCACCCGTACTGTTAAGTGAACCAAAATGATTAGGATTAGGAATATTCAGTCCCTCCAGTTGCCACAGCATGCCGGTGGGTGAGTTCCCGCGCACAACAATGTCGTTTCGGGAATCATCACCACCGATCACACCGGCAAAGTTTGCCGCCATACGCGAGGGATCACCCAATGCGCCAGCGTAACGCTTTGTGTCATCTACATTAAAAGAGCGCGCACTAACCAAGGCGAACTCATTGTTTGTAGCAGTTTTGTCATCACGCGCGTTGGCCACCACAACAACCTCATTAAGCTGACTGATGCTTTCCGTCAGGCTAAGGTTGAGAATAACTTCCTTACCAGCCGTTACCAATACATTCGGTATCAGTTGCTCCTCATACCCTATGTAAGTAATTTTTAACGTTAGCCTTCCTACCGGAACATTTTCAATGCGGTAATTACCCTCCACATCGGTAGCGCTGCCCAGCATTGTTTCACCTGAGGCCATTATAGCCACATTTACCCCAAACAAAGGGGTCTTGGTGGTTTCATCTACCACTTTGCCACGTATGGTTTGGGTAGATTGACTGAACGCGGAGATTGCCAGCAATACAGCCATAACAATGCCCATTATAATTTTGAATGCTTTTGCTTCATCGGTTTTCATGATCGGGATTTGATTTTATGAAGCAAAGGTGTGGGGTAACAACACGTTTACTCCTTGATAGTAATCAAGAAAAACATGACTTGGAATTGATCCAGATCAATAAAATATCGTTTAATCAGGTAATTGCGTTAATGGAATGAATTATGAACAAATCAGGTAGTTTGCTTTTGCCTAGTTTATTGGTTTTTGCCTTCGGCTGTGCCCAGTCAAAAGTGGAGCATGAGCGGTCGGTTGGCGGAGGTTGTGAGGATTGTGAATTGATGTTTGCCGGCATGCCTGAAACGCTTTTCTGGCAAACAAAGCTTGCTGCTGCTGATGAACCCGGTGAACCGATGATCATTAGCGGAACGATTTATAAGAAGGATGGGAAAACTCCGGCTCCGGATGTGATCCTTTATATGTATCAAACCGACAATACCGGTCGGTATACCGCAGCCTCCAAACAGGTTCATGCAAAACGACATGGCCATTTACGCGGATGGGTAAAAACCGATGCGCAGGGGCGTTATGAGATCAGCACCATTCGTCCGGCCTCATACCCGAACAGCAAAAATCCGCAACACATTCATCCCATTGTTAAAGAGCCTGGTTTATCACTTTACTGGATTGATGAATTTCTTTTTGAAGATGATCCGGTACTGACTGAACAGGAAAAAGCACGACAACCCAAACGCGGAGGTTCGGGAATTATCAAACTACGTAAAAACGATGATGGAATCTGGGTTGGCAAACGTGATATTATTCTCGGATTGAATATTCCGAACCATTGAATCTTTTCGGAGCGGAAGGGTTTAATTGGCTCTTCTTGGTTTCCTGTTTCTGCCGAATGTATTACGCGATTTACCAAAACTGCTTTTGTGTTTTGCTTGTGGATTGTAGGCAGGGCCTTCGCCTAAAAACTCAGGCAGCGGCAGTTTTGGAATAGTGGTTTCAATTAATCGTTCAATGCCTGAAAAGCGCTTTTGATCCACTTCGTTTACAAATGTTATGGCTGTGCCGGTCGTTTCAGCGCGCGCTGTTCTACCGATACGGTGTACATAATCTTCAGGGTCGGGTGGTACATCCCAATTTATCACCATGCTGATGCCTTCTACATCAATGCCGCGCGAGAGCACATCGGTACCAATCAGAAAGTTTATTTGCTTGTTCTTGAAGGCTCTTAAAATTGCTTCGCGCTCAGGTTGTTCCAGATCAGAGTGAAAAGCTTTTGCGGCAATGCCAGATTTCCTGAATGCACTGTCAAGTTTTTTTACAGTTTCTTTCCGCGAAGCAAAAAGAATAATGCTATTCCAGGCATATGTTTTTAGAATATGCTCAAGCAGTTTTTCTTTCTGGGTATCATAAACCACATAGGCTTGCTGATCAATCCCGGCTGCAGGTTTGGCAATAGCAATATTAATTTCTTGCGGATCACGTAAAATTTTGTTTGCCAGTGCTCTGATTTTAGGCGGCATGGTCGCAGAGAACAAAAGAGTTTGTCGTTCTTTTGGTAGATAGTTTACAATTTTAATAATGTCTTCATAAAACCCCATGTCCAGCATCCGGTCGGCCTCATCAAGTATTAAGTGTTCTAAATGATCAAACACTGTAGTGCCCGCTGCCAACAAAGCAATTAATCTTCCGGGAGTTGCTATAATAATATCTGCGCCCTGTTCGAGGGCTTTTTTTTGAACATCCCAGGTGGCACCATCTCCACCACCGTAAATGGGAATGGAGCTTATGCCCGCGAAATAGGCGAAACCTTCAATTTGCTGATCAATTTGTTGCGCCAATTCACGGGTAGGCGCTATTACCAGTGTATTCAGGTGACGATGATCGGATTGTATTAATTTGTGCATCACCGGCAAAATGTAAGCGGCCGTTTTTCCGGTGCCTGTTTGCGCGCAGGCAATTACATCTTTGTTTTGGAGAATTACGGGAATGGCCATCTCCTGTATGGGGGTAGGTTTAGTATACCCCATGGAATCCAATCCTTCAGCTAGTTTAGGATCGAAATTAAAGTCGTTAAAAGTCATGTGTGAGTTTGTGCTTAGCTAAAAAACTAAAGCCAGACTTTAGGGGTCTGGCTTTGTACTAGAGCGTGTGGAAAATTAATTATTTACCAACCGTACGTTAACGGCATTCAATCCTTTTTTTCCTTGCTGAACCTCAAAGGTGATTTCATCGTTCTCACGAATCTGGTCTACCAGACCTGATACGTGTACAAAATACTCCTGATTGGTTGATGTTTCCTTTACGAATCCGAATCCTTTGGTTTCGTTAAAGAACTTTACTGTTCCTTCTTTCATTGTGTTTGTTAATTGTTTTTGGCCTCTGGGTTTGACCCCATCAACCGGTGTTAAAATTTATTAGGGCGTAAAGGTAAGGAGAATAACGCAGGTGTCCTACACCTGTTGTAAAGTGCCAGAGCAACAGCGTATTATATCGGTTTGCAGCGTTTAGGCAGCTTTTTTTACGCTATCCAGGCTTATTTCCTTTGTTTTGTTTATTCGAATTATCCTCAGTTTGTCAAGAAGTTTGATCACCTGATAGGTAGGATCAATTTCATGCCAGCGAATA
>CAZQXC010000055.1:0-15022 GCA_964597075.1 uncultured Roseivirgaceae bacterium
ACGACCCCGCAACTGGCGGTCAACCCTGCGAGATTCGTGGCGCTCCGTACCGATAATGGCCAATCCGCCCGCTGCACGTGATTCCGGTGTAAGCTTGATATCCGTACCACGACCAGCCATGTTGGTAGCGATGGTTACGGTGCCCGGCTTTCCGGCTTCGGCAACAATATCTGCTTCGCGCTGATGTTGCTTGGCATTAAGCACCTGGTGATTGATTTTCCGTATCTGGAGCATACGGCTCATCAACTCTGAAATTTCAACAGAGGTTGTCCCTACCAATACCGGGCGACCTTGCTGGGTAAGTTTTACAATCTCATCAGCAACCGCATTGAATTTTTCGCGTACGGTTTTATATACCAGATCGTCTGAGTCTTTTCGCGTTACAGGCCTGTTGGTTGGTATGGTGACTACATCCAGTTTGTAAATGTCCCAGAATTCACCTGCTTCTGTTTCGGCTGTACCGGTCATACCGGCCAGCTTATGGTACATGCGGAAGTAATTTTGTAAGGTAATGGTGGCGTACGTTTGCGTTGCGTCCTCCACCTTTACATTTTCTTTGGCCTCAATGGCCTGATGCAATCCATCGGAATAACGTCTGCCATCCAGCACACGACCCGTTTGTTCGTCAACAATTTTTACTTTGCCATCTACAATAATGTATTCGGTATCTTTTTCAAACAGCGTGTAGGCTTTAAGCAGTTGGTTTACACTGTGTATGCGCTGAGATTTCGTACGGTAATCGCGAATCACTTCTTCTTTTTTCTGAAAACGATCTACTTCGCTCAGGGAAGTATCCTTTTCAAGTTTGTTGAGTTCTGTACCAATTTCCGGGAGTATGAAGAACTTGGCGTCCTCACCTTCACCAGTGATTAAATCGATTCCTTTTTCTGTGAGTTCAACACTATTATCTTTTTCATCGATGATAAAGTAAAGCGGCTTGTCTGCTTCCGGCATGTTGCGCTTGTTGTCTTGCAGATAGAAATTTTCGGTTCTCTGCAATACGGATTTGTGTCCGGTCTCGCTTAAGTACTTGATCAGGGGCTTATTTTTTGGGAGCCCACGATGTGCGCGGAAAAGCGCCAATCCCCCATCCTTATCATTTCCTTCTGCAAGCTGTTTCTTGGCCTGGTTAAGGTAGTCGGCAACTATTTTTTTCTGGGCCTCCACAAGTTTAAAGATGCGGGGTTTTAAATCATAAAATTCATGTTCATCACCTTTGGGTATGGGCCCTGAAATAATTAGTGGTGTCCGAGCCTCATCAATCAGTACGCTATCCACTTCATCTACCATGGCATAATGATGCCCACGTTGTACCAATTCATGCGGGTCGCGTGCCATGTTATCACGCAGGTAATCAAAACCAAACTCGTTGTTTGTTCCGTAGGTGATGTCAGCTAGGTAGGCATTTCTGCGTGCGATGGAGTTGGGTTCATGCTTATCCACACAGTCTACACGCAATCCGTGAAACTGAAACAAGGGAGCCATCCACTCACTATCGCGAACGGACAAATAATTGTTTACGGTAACAATATGAACACCGCGTTTTGCCAGGGCATTCAGAAAGGCAGGAAATGTAGCCACCAGGGTTTTACCTTCACCGGTTGCCATCTCGGCAATTTTACCTTCATGCAACACGATACCTCCAATAATCTGCACATCATAATGCACCATGTCCCAGGTCGTGAGGTTGCCGGCTGCCACCCACTGATTATGCCAACGAGCTTTATCGCCCTCAATTTTCACATGATCAAATTTGGCAGCGAACTCGCGGTCCATATCGTTGGCCGTAACTTCCGTTACTGCATTCTCTTTAAATCGCCTGGCTGTTTCGCGAATGATGGCGAAGGCTTTTGGAAGCACTTCTAATAATACTTTTTCAAGTTCCTTGTTTCGATCTAACTCCAGTTTATCTATTTCTGCGAAAATCGTTTCCTTTTCCGTAATGTCGAGCTCGGGGTTTTCGTCAATTTGCTTGTGCAAAGCAGCCAGTTGGCCATCAATGTCCTTTAAATGTTGATTGATGGCATGCTGTACATCCAGCGTTTGAGCGCGAAGTTGGTCGTTGGTGAGCGAAGTCAGGCCTTGTTCCTCTTGTTTGGTTCTTTCCACCAAGGGCATGATTCGCTTGATATCCTTTTCTGATTTGGTACCGAAGATTTTAGCAATGAATTTTAGCATAGAAAGTCAATAGTCCGTAATTCATTTGTTCGCTGGTCATCCAGGCGAACAAAAAGAGCGTCAAAGTTAATTTGTTTTTTTGACAAGCCTACCTGCACCCAGGTTTGCGGGATGCAATTATAGCTCCAAATCGCCTTCGAAGACCATTTTGGCAGGCCCGATGAGATAAATGTCGGTAAATGCGCCTGCCTGTCCGATTGGAAGGCCTGCTTGGCCGGATTTGAATTCCACAGATAATTCTCCCCCTGTTGTTTTTATGGCAACTGGCGACTTATAGCCCTTTGCCGTAGCGGCCAATGCGGCAGCCGTTACACCCGTTCCGCAGGAAAGCGTTTCATTCTCAACACCCCGCTCATAGGTACGCACATAAATGGTGTTGTCAGGGAGCAGTTCAACAAAGTTTACATTGGTTCCGTTTTGTGAAGCGAATTTTTCGCTGTAGCGGATTTTTTTTCCTTCCTCCCTCACGGGATAATCATGAATGTTGTTAACGAACCGTACATAATGTGGTGACCCGGTATTGATGAAAAAATCACGCTCCGCTTTCTTTATTTCATTTACCGGGTTCATGCTTAGCCGAACAATACCTGAGGGTAACAACTCAGCATCGTGCACGCCATCATGGGCGTTAAAGCTTGCTGTTGAATTCAGCATGCCCAGGTGTGCGGCAAAGTGAATGGCCGCGCGACTACCATTTCCGCACAAACTTTGGGAACCATCGCTGTTGTAGTATACGAGATTAAACGTTACAGCAGGATCTTTTTCAATAAGCATAATTCCATCAGCGCCAATACCAAACCTGCGGTCGCATAGTCGTTTTATTTGTTCGTTCGTGAAGGTGATTTTTTCATTTCGGTTATCGATCAGAATGAAATCATTTCCGGTAGCCTGGTATTTATAAAAGTGGATTTTCATTTATTGGTTCGCTAACGATTTCCAAAAGCTGTACTGCAGAGGAAGCAGCGGTTAACTATTTTATCTCTTCGTAGTCCACATATTCACCGCCTTTAAAATCGGTTTTTCTTTTCTCTTTTGGCGGAGCAGCATCTATGTTTACGTTACCTCCCGGGGCTTTACGGTTAATGTTTTCCGGGTTACGGTATCCATCTTTTACGCTAGCGGTAAAAACCCGAAACAACCCGAGTTTGTACAACGCGTAAAAAATCAATACAAAAATTAAGAGAAGCCTGAACATGTAAGCAAGTTATCGTTTATCTCTAACGGCTCAAATACAAATTCCGTTCACCGTAAATTTTCAAAAAATAGTCATCCATCAAATCATCGATAAAATAAATGGATTCCCCGGTCGATTTCATTTCCGGTCCCAGTTCCTTATTTACATCCGGGAATTTACTGAAGGAAAATACAGGCTCCTTAATGGCGTATCCTTTTTTAGTAGGACGAAAGTTGAAGTCTTTTATTTTCTTTTCACCCAGCATCACCTTGGTAGCGTAATTTACATACGGTTCATCGTAGGCTTTGCATATAAAAGGGACGGTGCGTGATGCTCTCGGGTTGGCCTCAATAATGTATACTTTATCATTTTTGATAGCAAACTGAATGTTAATCAGACCTACAGTTTTAAGCGCCAGAGCAATACGGTTCGTGTACGTCTCAATTTGCTTCATCACAAAATCGCCCAGGTTGTAAGGCGGCAACACTGCATAAGAATCCCCTGAGTGAATGCCGGCCGGTTCAATGTGCTGCATGACACCAATGATATACACATCTTTACCATCACAAATGGCATCTGCCTCAGCTTCAATGGCACCATCCAAAAAGTGATCGAGTAGTACTTTATTTTCCGGAAGTTTATTCCAGATGTCGAGTATATGATTTTCCAATTCTTTCTCGTTGATCACAATTTTCATGCTTTGACCCCCTAATACATAGGATGGACGCACCAATAATGGGAAACCAATTGTTTTAGAAACCTCAAGGGCCTCATCGGCATTGGTGGCTACACCAAATTCCGGATAAGGAATACTTAATTCTTTTAACAGCGTTGAGAAACTTCCGCGATCTTCTGCCAAATCAAGTGCCTCGAAGGAGGTTCCAATAATTTTTACACCGTACTTGCTGAGTTTTTCAGCCAGCTTCAAGGCGGTTTGGCCACCGAGCTGAACAATTACTCCTTCAGGTTTTTCATGCTGAATAATATCCCACAAGTGTTCCCAGAATACCGGCTCAAAGTAAAGTTTATCAGCAATATCGAAATCAGTAGAAACGGTTTCGGGGTTACAGTTGATCATGATGGCCTCGTAACCACATTCTTTGGTAGCCAGTACACCATGCACACAGGAATAGTCAAACTCAATGCCTTGGCCAATACGATTTGGACCAGATCCCAGCACGATGATTTTCTTTTTGTTGGAAACAATCGATTCGTTTTCGGTATCAAAAGTTGAATAGTAATATGGCGTGTTGGCCTCAAACTCAGCCGCACACGTGTCTACTAATTTATAAACACGATGAATGCCCATGTTCTTCCGTTTTTCATGGACTTCGCTCTCCAGGCAATCCAGCAAGTGCGCCAACTGCCTGTCGGCATAACCTTTCTCCTTGGCTGTGCGCATCAATTGAGCCGGAATTGTTTCCAGTTCATACTTTTCAATTTCTTTTTCCAGCTCAACCAGTTCCCAGATCTGTTCCAGAAACCATTTGTCTATTTTAGTAAGGTTGTGAATAGTTTTCATGGGGATACCCAGCTTCATGGCATCGTACACATGAAATAACCGATTCCAACTCGGGTTTTCCAGACTATAGAGCAGCTCGGCCTGGTTGGTTAGTTCTTTCCCATCGGCTCCTAATCCATTTCTTCTGATTTCCAGCGACTGACAGGCTTTTTGCAAAGCTTCCTGAAAGTTACGTCCGATGCCCATCGCTTCACCCACCGATTTCATTTGTAAACCCAGTCTCCGGTCGGCTCCTTGAAACTTATCAAAATTCCAGCGCGGTATTTTTACAATAACATAATCAAGAGCAGGTTCAAAGTAGGCTGTTGTAGTTCCAGTAATGGCATTCTTCAGTTCATCCAGGTGATAGCCGATGGCCAGTTTAGCAGCCACTTTTGCAATGGGATAACCGGTTGCTTTAGATGCTAAAGCAGATGATCGAGATACCCGTGGATTGATTTCAATACCGATAATATCATCCGTTTCAGGGTTCACTGCAAACTGAACGTTGCATCCTCCGGCAAACATGCCGATGCCATTCATCATTTTAATGGCCAGGTTTCGCATGTTTTGATACACTGTATCGGGTAGAGTCATGGCTGGTGCCACCGTGATGGAGTCACCGGTGTGAATACCCATGGGATCGAAGTTCTCAATCGAACAAATGATGATCACATTGCCCCGATCATCACGCAGTAACTCCAGTTCATATTCCTTCCATCCCATGATACTTTGTTCTACCAGCACCTCATGAATTGGAGATGCATGTAAGCCGCGGTTAAGGGCTTCATCAAAGTCTTCCGGATTCTTAACGAATCCTCCACCTGTACCACCAAGGGTGTAGGATGGACGAATGACCAGGGGGAAACCAATTTCTTGCGCTATTTCTTTGCCTTGAAGAAACGAAGTGGCCGTAGATCCTTTACAAACGCCAACGCCTAGTTCATGCATTTTTAACCTGAATTTCTCCCGATCCTCCGTGGTTTCGATAGCTTTAATATCAACCCCGATGATGCGGACACCATAATTTTGCCAGATTCCTGCTTTATCGCAGTCAATACACAGGTTTAGGGCAGTCTGTCCGCCCATGGTGGGGAGCACTGCATCAATATTATGTTTATCCAGTATTTCCCGTATTGATTTCTTAGTCAATGGCTTCAGGTAAACATGATCGGCCGTTACCTTATCGGTCATAATGGTAGCCGGATTGGAGTTGATAAGAATCACCTCAATACCTTCTTCCCGTAAGGAGCGAGAGGCTTGGGAGCCTGCATAATCAAATTCGCATGCCTGCCCAATGATGATGGGACCACTTCCGATGATTAAAATAGAACGAATGCTTCTGTCTCTGGGCATTTTGAGAAGGATGAGTTAAATAAATTTAGCCTGCCTGGGGCAAAGGCAGGGCAAAAATACTCCAGCAGCCGTAACGCGCAAAAGGATAATAGTAAAAACCCTGACGGTTTCGTCAGGGTTTTTAATTAATTGGTCTTGATGATCTTATGGAGGATTTTTTCCCCCTGATTCCCTTGAATCTTAATGATGTAAATCCCCGCTGGCCATGGACTCATGTCAACCTGATGGTGCATTTTTCCTGCGGATGTGTCAATGGTCTCCCCATAGAGGGTTTGCCCTTGAATGGAAATTAATTCAAGCTTTACAGTGGTGAATGAAAGTGCATCAGCTTTGAGCGTAAGCGAGTTTTGAGTAACGGGGTTTGGATAAAGCTGCAAGCCTGAAAGGGATGATTCGAGCGATGTAATAGGGTCTTGAATAAACAAGTTATCGATGGCCCAGCCCCAACCTGTGATAGTTTCATTGGAAAAAAGTCGAAAGCGAATAATTACCTGATCACCCGGTTGGAAATTGCCATTGGCTGTCATGTCCAATATCCGGGTTCTGTACATGTTTGGGTTGCCATCTATTCCCGAATTAAAGGCCAGTACCCAGGATGGTAAGCCACCAACAATGTCGTACCCATCCAAAAATCTATTCCACGTGTTTCCACCATCTTTAGATCCCTCCACAATAACATAATCTTTGAAGTTTGAATCGCCAAAGACTGCGCCTGTATTATGCCCCTCAACAATCACTATTTCATCAAACCGTATAAGGGGGTTTGAGGATGATATTGTAATGGGTTTTGTGAGGAGATACTGAAAACTTGAAGTTTTGTTCAGCCCTAAGCCATTTGGGTAAAAATGTTCAGAATGAATAGCGCCATTGCTGAAGTTGTCAGGCTGTGTAACACTAAAAAAGTTTCCAATGAAATCTGTAGTGGGGGAGTTGAATGTATTGCTATAAGCATCAATAGCTCCGCCAAAGTTAACCACCGGTATTTTCAGGAAGTTACCTGAAGGTGGGAAGATACTACTGTTGCCGACTGAATCGGTGGCGATAATTCTATACTCAAATACGTCACCTACCATAAGCTGGTTGATAGGTATTGAAATAGGAAATGAATTATTGCTTGAAATTATTGACAGATCATTTTCTGTGACTGTGCCCCCATTTACCCTGGCTTCAATAATAATGGATGAAATACCTGAAGGATCGGATACATTTATTATGGTTTCTAAGGGATCAGTTTGCTCCAAAGCAAAATCGATGTGGTCATGGAGAATCAATGGAGGAGAATCATCTATTTGAATTTTTAGGTTGTCGATGGCCCAACCCCAGCCTGCGGCAAACGGATCACTGAAAAGACGGAAGCGAATCACTACTTCATCTCCTGTTTCAAACTGATTTAGAAGATCAAGTGTTTGTGTACGAAAAAGGGCAGGGTCTCCCACGGCAGTGGAAATGTTGTTGGAATTGATGGCGCTGTTGTAACGGGTAAGCCATGTCGGGTTTGCCCGGGAGTCGTATCCATCGGCAACGGGTGTCCAGGTTAAGCCGCCATCTTTTGACCCTTCAACAATCACATAGTCCCAGAATTGTTCATCTCCAAATACAGTTCCGGGTTCACCGGGCTCCACTAACACAATTTCATCGAAAACAATTGTTGCTTCCTGCGCTTTAACACGAACCGGAATTTTTAATTGGTATATGAGATTGAGTTCATCATTTGGAAAGCCGTTCCCTTCCGTATAGGGATGATCGGAATGAATAGCTGGATCATTGAATCCGGCTGGTTGGGCAATGCTAAATCCATTGCCAAAAAAATCATTTGAAGGTGTGTTGAAATCATTGGCATAGGAGTCCTGAGTAGGTTCCAGGCCAACAACGTTAAGGGTAAAGAATCCAGTTGAGGGCGATGCTGCCTGATTAGAATTAGATGAATTGTCTATAGCCACAATACGATAGGTAACCACGTCACCGTTTGAGAGGCCAGCTCCTAAGTTGATAGAAGAGCGGTAGATGGAATCTGCTCCCGGATTTTGGAGAATAAAGGATTGGTTAGTCTGGCCCCCCCCATTTATTTGGTACTCCAGCGTTACTGAGGCGATGCCAATATTATCGGTAATCCTGGCCTCAATTTCCAATGCAGTTTCGCTTTCCAACAGGAATGGCTTTGGTGCGTGGGTAATTACCGGGGCTTCTGTATCAGGCCCGGTTGAAAACACATGAAGATTCTGCAACTCACTGGCAAGTTTTCTAACGATTTTTCCGGGGTTAGCAAACTCTCTTCCCGCTTCATCATTTACAGCGATAAAATAACCGTATTCCTCAGGATTACCACTGCCCGGGATGGATGCTGTGAATTGATTGGGTACTCCGGTGGATATCATATCCAACACAGTGAAGGCAGAGCCATCAACTGTATAATTTAATTTTAAACTGGATGAATTATACCCATTATCGGCCTGAAGGGTGGTAGTAATAACAAATGGACCTGCTGTATCTTCAGAATCGGGGAGGGGTTGATGAATGATTTTCACAATCTCCCACCCCATATCTTTTAACATATCCCAAGCAATACCTGGATCATGTAACCTTTCCTGGGGTGCAATCCGTGGTGTCATTAAAGCACTGGCTGTATTGTTGAATGTTGTTTCATCGAGGTGGCTTATACTGGAACCTCCATTAAATTCAAAGGGAGCATATATTTTCGGCTTGAGCGTAGTGGCAGAATTAAAAAAGAGGTTATCACCTATAAGTTGTGCACGTAGGTCAGGTGAAGGCGATGAAACAGTTTGTATCAGGTTAGAGCCGATAGCGTTTTCAATAGGAACATCATAAATAATTGGAATACCGCTGGATTGTAACCCCACCTCCCCTGAGGATCCATTTACTGTGAACGTGCCTGCGAATCCTAAGCCGTGTCCTATTTCATGAAGGACAACCGTTGCTAAATCAAATTGACCCGATGGGGGAGGAGTTCCTGTATTATAATGCCAGTTGGCGCTGCTACTGAACTGAACAAATATATCCGGATTATTCCCATTTAAATTTTGCCCGGTTATTTTCTCAGCCATGGCAACGGGATAAAACACATTAAGTTTTTGAGCCCCAGTAAAGTTGGCATATGCAGAAGTGTACAATGCTCCGCCCAGTACCCCCGACCCAAGCGATGACCAGTAGGCATCAATTTTAATGGGCACCGAAGAAGTAATCAACGACTCCCATATGCCAACGGCATACTCAAATACGGCTATGGCTTCTGGTGTAAATCCCGGATTGTAGGTTACTTCAATGGTGGAAGTTTTGGTACGGCCACCTACACTATGTTTTAAATATTCTTCTGGTGGCGGAATATAGCAGGGGTTATCGGCAGTATGTGCGTAACAAATTGTCGGTTTGGTAACCTTTATTCCCATGGGTTTTTGAGCGAAAGAATAATTTATGGAATGGAATACCAGGAAACCTATTAGCGCTAAAGTGCAGGAAAATTTATTCATAAATCACATAATTGGGGTATTTCAAATCATTCAACTGGCGGTGTCCAACCCTTCTATTTTCTGATTTGCGTTAGCGAAGATAATAAGAGTATAAAACATTTCTAAATCCAAATAGTTAAACCAATCCCCTGGCTTTCAATTCGAGGTATTTGTTTATGGTGCTTACCGTAAGGCGCTCGGGTGTGGTTAGAATGGTTTGAATACCTGTTTTTTGAAGTTCCCGGGCAATCAGTTTTTTATCGTAGGCAAATTTTTCCGCCACAGCTTTGTAATAAATTTCTTTCAGGTTTTCTGCGGGCTCATTGATCAGGCTTTCCATTTCAGTGTTCTCAAAAAAGATCACCACTAATACATGTTGCTTTGCCAGACTTCTGAGAAAGGGCAATTGTCGATGCATGCCATATAAGGATTCAAAATTGGTGAACAGTAACAATAAACTACGCTGGGTAATTTTTCTGCGGATGTGACCATAGAGCGTAGAAAAATCTGATTCGCGATACCCTGTTTTCTGATTATATAATACCTCCTGTATCTGCCCCATCTGGCGGTTGCTTCGGCTGGCCCCAAGGGTAGTACCAATACTATCCTGAAACGTGATTAACCCTGCTTTATCCGATTTTTTTATGGCGATGTTGCTGATCACTAAACTTGCATTGATGGCATAATCCATTAAGCTCAAACCATTAAAGGGCATTTGCATTACGCGACTTTTGTCGATGAGGGAGTATACCTGCTGCGAGCGTTCATCCTGATAATGATTTACCATCAGGTGCGATTTTCGGGCAGTGGCTTTCCAGTTGATCGTTCGGATGTCATCGCCCTGAACATATTCTTTAATCAGCTCGAACTCCATATTCTGCCCGATACGCCTGATCTTCTTTATACCGGTTTCGGTTAGCCTGTTGGAAATGGCGAGTAACTCGTATTTCCGCATTTGTATGTAGGATGGATACACCGGAACTAACGCATCCTGTGAAAACCGGAATCTTCTTTTCAGTAAACCAAGAGGTGAGCTTACAAGAACGTTCACAGCGCCAAAGGAGTATTCACCGCGCTTTACCGGACGGAGCGAATACGCAATGGTTTTGCTTTCGCGAACAGGAAGATCAATCCTGAAGCTTAAGTCGCGTCTTTGAAACTGATGGGGGATTTCATCGATGATTTCCAATGCGGCACGGAAAGGATAGAAATTCTCCAGGTAAATTTTGATTTCGTTCTCATCACCGTTCGAAAGTTTTTCAGGCGTAAACCGGTAGCCATGAATTCCCCTTCTTAACCGGAAAAGCAGTAAGGCATCGGCCAATATAAAAGCGACTAAGGCAAAGAATAAAATCTTTGGGATGAGAATAAATCCATCGATAATAAAACTAACAATGAAGCAAAGCACAACCGCTACTATGGCCAGAAAAAGCCAGTTGTTCAGGTAAAGATCTTTTACACGCTTCATTATTTTTGTGGATGACTAATCAGCGGGGTACTTCAACTTTGTCTACGATTTGTTTCACTACATCATCGGTAGTTATGCCTTCCATTTCTTTATCGGGTGTAAGCATAATGCGATGACGCAACACCGGGGCAGCCACAAACTTCACATCCTCAGGGGTCATAAAATCCCGGGCGTTAATGGCGGCATAAGCCTTGGCGCTGTTGAGCAACGCCACTGATGCGCGCGGGGAAGCGCCTAAAAAGAGCGATGGATTATTACGCGTTTCATGAATAATCTGTGCAATATATTTCATCAGGTTTTCTTCCACATGTATTTGCTGAACAGCAGCGCGGTATTGTTTAATCTTTTCAGCGTTTAACACCGGCTGAACGTCTTCTACGGGAGCATGACCTTTTCGTTGGTGATGTCCGTTGATAATAAAGAACTCCTGTTCCATAGACGGATAGTGCACCAGAATCTTGAATAAAAACCGATCTAATTGGGCCTCCGGTAGGCGATAGGTTCCTTCGTGTTCAATCGGGTTTTGTGTAGCCACTACCATGTAGGGATGCTCCATTTTATAGGTGGTGCCATCGGCAGTGATTTGGCGCTCTTCCATTACTTCAAATAATGCAGCCTGGGTTTTGGCCGGAGCCCGGTTTATTTCATCAATTAGCACGATGTTTGAAAAGATGGGGCCGGCTTTAAATTCAAACTCAGAACGCTTCATGTTAAATACGGAAGTACCAATAACATCAGAAGGCATGAGGTCGGGTGTGAATTGAATGCGATTGAACTTCACATCGATTACCCGCGACAATAATTTGGCGGTTAACGTTTTGGCTACACCGGGCACACCTTCGATGAGCACGTGTCCATCGGCCAGAATAGACGTGATCAGCAGATCGATCATTTCCTGTTGACCGACAATGACATGGCTAATCTCTTCCCGTATCTTTTTTACGCTTTCATTGAGGGCGGTTAAGTCAACCCGGTTTTCAAATAGTCTTTCTTCCATAATCTATAAATAAAAATCTGATAAAAGATTTCACGCAAAGAGCGCTAAGGTAATCGCAACTGGCGCGAAATCATAAGTTATTTACAAGTTGAGTCGTGAACCTTAATATTTAAATCGATCCAATTTATTGTTTAAAGTTTTGAGTTCGCTTTCCGTTATCTGGTTTTTACTTTGAATCACCTCAATCAATTTGAACAACTCACGAACATCATCTTCATCATTTCCAGTTTTCCTGGATAGTGTAAGGATGCTATGTTCGTTTAGTTGATGAGTATTGATGCCATATTTTGAACGGAGCTGTTCCTGTAAGAAAGTGATTCGTTTTTCAGCAATGTTTTTATGATCGGCCGACTGGTAATACAGGTTACCGATGGTCTGCGTAAATTCAACCGATGTGTTGGTCAGTGGTTTAATGACAGGAATAATTCGCTGTCTCCTTCTGGCCTCAAAAATCATGAATAGAATAATACTGAGAATAGTGATATAATAGGCCCAGCGTAGGGGTTCGTTTGTCAAGATAAATCGTAAAGGAGTTTGTGCCTCCAATCTTCCAAGATGATAAAATTCAGTCCAGTAGGTTGTTCGGCCAGGTAAATGCGATAAGGATAAAGAAGCGAATTCTGCATTCTGGCCATACAGCAAGTACGCGTTAGTGAATGCTAACGGTGTTGAGTTTAAGTAGAGAAAACCTTTTCCCCAGGAAATTTTTATAAAAACAGGGAGATCAAGATCATTTGCAGCCACCAGTTGTGTGCGGACAGTATCCACCTCTTCGAAGTAATTATGAACATTGTTGCGGGGGAAGGCATAAACGGATTGTTGCCCTACTTCTGGATTTTTGAAGGTGATGCCCGTTGTATCGTTGCGGTTGAAGACGGTACTCAGCTCACCTTGAAAAAAGTAATCAGACGTGCGGAGTGAAAGCGTATCAGCAAAATGACCAATATAATATTGTGCTGAGATGAATGCTGTTCCGCCCTTTTCAACATTTTTCAGCAGCGCTTCAACATCTTCTTTACCGGGAGCAAATGATGTAGCGATGGTCAAGAAATTCGAAGGCGTTTGCAAGGTATCATACAACTCGTACAGGGTATAGTTGCTTTGTTGAATTTCTTCTTCAGGAATAATGGATCCAATAAGATTATCGAGGGCATAAGCCCCAAACGGGTTTTTATCGTTATGATGAAAGGTAACGGTCCAGTCGAGTGTGTGTGGGGATAGCAGCTTTAGCGCGAGGTAAAACACGAAGGCCGCAGAGAGGTAGAGAATATATTTCCAATCTTTACGCAACACTATACATTAGTTTTCCATTCCTTAAAAATTGAGTCTACTTTTTGATAGAGGCTTTCATTAATGGTGAAGTTTCCATACCAGGCGTATTCAAAATAAAAATTTAATTCATTGAAACCGGTTTTCAATTGTTGTGCTGCCAGTTCGTCAAGGTAATCGTGATTGGTTTTGCCCGGCTGCCATAAAATGTGATGTTTATCGGCCAGCAATTTCAGTGATTGCAAAAACAACAGGCGAATGGCCAATCGGAATTCTTTTTTAGTCAGCGCTTCGCGGATGAGTTTGTCGAAGTCCATCGCATGGATATCTTCATCAAGTACACCATACGCAACCGGTGTTTTTTTGCCCGCATAAAACATGGTGAACGCATCAACCTTTAGTAAGCGCAGAATTACGTATACTAAGCCAATGATGGCTAAAATGATAAGTAAAATGTTGAACCAATTGGCATTATCTACCGCTGTTAGTAATCGGGAGAACAACTTGCTTAACCAGATTTTAAATCGTTCCCATAGGTTTATGGCGGCCGGACTCCGTCCATAATCCATGTCAGGGTCGGCCTTTAGCTTTTCAAGTTTTTCCTGGTCAAAGCTGCGCGTGTCAATTAAGCTGCTATCGTAGGAAATGGATTTAGTTCCTTCCTGGGCGTTGGCAAACAGAAAACTGAGAAGAAATAGAGTAAGCAGAAAAATTCTAATACTGCTCATCATTTTTAGTACTGTCTATTGGTTGACCGATGGTGTTGATGCGCGATAATAAACCTTTGGCTTCTTTTAGTTCCACCAGATTGAAGTATTGAAAGGCAAGAGCCACAAGCGGTAAGGAATATAGTAAGAAACTGACAATGAAATAGAGTGTCATAAAGACGTTGTTGATCAACTCTTGCATAAACGATGGCTCCTGAAACGGACTACCATCGATGGAGTGCATCATACTCACAAAGAAATTAATGTACCACGGAATGAGAAAGAGGGAAGAGATAGTGCTTTGAATGAGTGAAAGAATGAAGAGCAATCCAAACGTGCTCCACCACTTGTCGCGAATTAATGTAAAGCATCTGGAGATAGCTTCAAAAAAGCCAATCCTTTCATTAGCCCTTATAATAAAGAGAAGCGAAAGTGAAACAATGGCGTACATGAACCCAAAGAAAACAGCTACGCCTGCAAAAAAAGCAAGCCAGGGAGAAATTGCTGCAGCACCAATAATTACAACGATGAGCAAAACATAAACTGCAATGAGCAGAATCCAATACAGAAAAACGGTACCGAAATACATGGGCAATGAACTGCGGACTCTTTCCCATATGGTATTTACATCGATAACGTTGCTTTTTTTAGCATCATATTCCAGCATATAGTTATACACTACGGCAACGATCATAACCCCGCTGAGAAACATCAGCAAAACTGCTAACGTAATCTCTACCCATAATACGGGTGAACTCAGATAGTCGGTAAAAACATCTGGATTGCCCTGATTTCGGCTCATGTTACCAATAAAACCAAAGTAGCCCGAATAAAGACTTCCCGCCAACACGCTGCCTACGAGCATGGGAGGCCCGGCAATGTAAAGCAGGCTTTTAAAAAAGGGTTTG
>CAZQXC010000056.1:0-14899 GCA_964597075.1 uncultured Roseivirgaceae bacterium
GGGCAGAGTTACCTCTTACGGAGCTATTGCCAATTACCTGGGTACGAAAATGAGTGCCCGTATGGTAGGCTGGGCGATGAATGCAGCACATAGCCAAAAGTCTGTTCCTGCCCACCGGGTGGTAAATCGAAACGGTTTGCTTACGGGCAAACATCACTTTGCAACACCGCGTACCATGCAGCAACTGCTACAGCAGGAGGGCATCCGCGTAATCAACGATAAAATTGTTCGCTTCAACGAACTATTCTGGAATCCAGCGAAGGAATTGCTTTAACGTCAGTTCAAAATCCGGAAAGTTTCTTCCCAAAAATGGAAGAATTTCAAGGGTAACCCTTCAAATTCTTCTAAAATCGTCATTTTCTTACAAGGCACGGGGTTGGCAATAGGGTTATCCAAACAAGACGATCAAAAGACCCATGAAAACCCTTGTCAACTTCTTCATCGCAACTGCAATACTCTTCGGGAGTGTTGTTACCGCGCAGGCAGGTATGCCTGATGAGGTTGTTGATATTCTCGACTCTAAGCATAAGAACTTATTCATGTTCAAGGCCGAGCGAAAGTTTCGTGGCGCGGCAGTAGAGGTTTATTTCACCAATGGTGATCTGGTGACGTCTCACAAATTGGAAAAACGGAAAATGATTATTGACTTCTGTGATGTGAAGTTTGGTGAATACATAATACGCATTAAAAAAGGAAATGATGTGCAAGAGTATCACTACGTAAAGAAATAACACTGCATCGGAGCAGTAAAAGGCAACACCAACGTGGGGTTGGTTTTAATCGGGTTAAGGTCGCTTCCAAAAGGAGTGGCCTTTTCCTTTTTATAGCTGTTAGGAAATATTGACTTGCTTTTTTGGAGGTGTTGAAATCATCCAAAGTCCTATGAACGTTAAAAGACCATTTACAATCAGAATTTCAAAACTGAATACATACCCGCTAAACCAGATTTTTGAATTTAAACTTAACAGGTAGGAGATAGCCGGAGAAATCAAACAGATAAAAGGAACAAGCCTGTCGCGAACGTTGCGTTTAGTTAACAGTCCAAAAGAAAATAATCCGAGCAAAGGACCATAGGTATATCCGGCAACACCCAGCACCGCGTCAATTACCGAACGGTTATTGATTTCTTTAAACACTAAGATTATAATCAGAAAGAGCAAAGAAAAGCCAATATGTACGAAAAGCTTTTGTCGTTTTTTTACCACCTCAGGTTTGTTTTTAAAATCAAGAAAATCGATACAGAATGATGTAGTTAATCCAGCTAAAGCGGAATCTGCACTGGCATAAGATGATGCTGTAATACCCAGGATGAAAAATACACCTACGGTAATACTGAATTCATTTAGCGCGAGCCCCGGAAAAAGTTCATCGCTGACAGCCGGAATGGCAATACCATTTTTTTCTGAATAGAGGTAGAGCAATGCGCCCAACGCAAGAAACAACAGGTTTACAAATACCAGTGTAAGGCTAAACCAAAACATATTTTTTTGTGCATCTCTGAGTGTGCGACAGGTGAGGTTCTTCTGCATAATCTCCTGGTCCATGCCCGTCATGGTTAAGGCGATGAAAGCTCCACCCAAAAATTGCTTCCAGAAATACATGGGAGATTTGATATCATCGAAATAAAAAACTTTAGCGTAGTTGCTCTGCTCTATAGCATCAACCATTTCAGAAAATGAATAACCCAGTCGGTTGGAAATTTGCCACACGGCAATAACTACAGCAGAAATCAGGAAGAAGGTTTGAAAAGTGTCCGTCCACACAATGGTTTTAATGCCGCCTTTATTCGTGTACACCCAAATCAACACTATTGTTGTAGCTACCGTAACATAAAAGGGTATACTCCAGGCATCGAATAAGAACAGTTGCAGAACAGTTGCGGCCAGGTATAAACGCAGGGAAGAACCAATGGTACGCGATACCATGAAGAAAAAGGCACCGGTTTTATACGACCAAAAATCGAAACGTTGTTCGAGGTAGGTATAGATTGAAATCAGGTTCAACCGGTAGTAGAGTGGCATCAATATGCCGATGATGGCCCAATACCCCAACAGGTAGCCAAGCACTACCTGGAAATAGCCGAACCCTATTTTACCCACATTGCCGGGAACAGAGATAAACGTTACACCGGAAAGAGAGGCACCTATCATTCCAAAGGCTACCAGATACCACGGTGATTGCCGGTTAGCGGTAAAAAAAGTATGTGTATCTGCCCCTTTCGAAGTAAACCAGGAAATAAGGATTAAGGCAAAAAAATAAACAGATATGATGCTAATGACCAGTATGGGCGTCATTGAGTATAGTTTCCTGCAAAAAATGAGTAAATACCTTCAAATCCAAATCAACCAAAGAAGTCGTTTTTGTGTTAATTTTGCACGGATTATTTCAACACCCATGCGAAACGCTTACCAAGAAGAGAAATTAACTGATTTACTGGAAGTAGTGGAAACTACTGAATTGATGGATTTGGTTGTTTTTAATGACGACTTCAACACGTTTGAGCATGTCATTGAAACACTCATTAAAGTTTGCAGGCATACAGCCGAACAAGCCGAGCAATGCACGTGGATCATTCACCATAAAGGAAAATGCAAGGTAAAGAATGGTGCTTTTGATTTTCTGAAACCTATGCGTGATGCCATTTGTGAAGCAGGTATTGATGCCAAAATTTTATAATCTCTCTCGCTACCGTGGACTACCCCTCTAAACTTATTGAAGAAGCTGTCGGTCAGATTTCAAAACTCCCGGGCATTGGAAAAAAAACGGCTCTTCGCCTGGTGCTGCACCTGATTAAAGAGAAAGAAGAAAACACACTCGCCCTCACGGAGGCATTAACTAAGATGCGCTCAGGTATTCAGTTTTGTTCGCAATGTCATAATATTTCAGATGCCGAGGTTTGCAGCATTTGCATAAGCCATAAACGCGACCGATCTACGATTTGTGTGGTAGAAAACACCAACGATGTTATGGCTATCGAAAACACATCGCAGTATCGTGGTCTTTATCATGTTTTGGGAGGCGTTATTTCACCCATGAATGGCATCGGGCCGTCTGAGCTTAAGATTGAATCCTTACTCCATCGGCTTAATCATGGGCAATCTGAGGTGAAAGAACTTATTCTTGCCCTAAGCCCCACCATGGAAGGCGACACTACGTCCTTCTATATCCACAGGCGGATGAAGGACCTAACTGTTAAAGTAAGCGTAATTGCCCGTGGCATACCGGTGGGTGGCGATCTGGAATATGCCGATGAAATCACCTTGGGCAGAAGCATCATCGGCAGAACGCTTTTCAATTAAACTTCCGGAAGTTTCATCATTCCGGTAGAAATCTTTTTCTTTGTTCACTTTCCTGCATGATTATGAATAAACTTTCCATTCGGTTAAACGCTTTTGAAGAATCTGCTACACTGGCTATGGCCGCCAGGGCCCGTGAATTTAAAAGCCGGGGTATTGATGTGATCAGTTTGAGTTTGGGTGAGCCCGACTTCAAAACGCCCGAACATATTTGTGAGGCTGCGAAAAAGGCCATTGATGATGGAAAGTATTTTGCCTATCCTCCGGTAGCCGGTTATCAGGATTTTCGCGAAGCCCTGGCCACGAAGTACCAACAGGAAAACAATGTTCCCTATAAAGCAGAAAATATTGTTGTTTCCAACGGAGCGAAGCAATCCATTGCCAATGCCATGTTGGCTATTTTAAATCCGGGTGATGAAGTAATCATTTTTTCACCCTATTGGGTAAGCTACGATGCGTTGGTACGGTTGGCCGAAGCAAAACCTGTTTTGGTAAAGGGAGGTATTGAAAACGATTTCAAAGTAACCGCCAGCCAAGTGGAGAAGGCCATAACATCCAAAACCAGGGTCATTATTTTTTCTTCACCCTGCAACCCTACCGGGTCAGTATTTCTACGTAAGGAACTGGAAGCCATTGCTCAGGTTGTCAGCGAGCATGAAAGTATTCTGGTGATTGCGGATGAGATTTACGAACACATAAACTTTACAAGCGAGCATATAAGTTTTGCTTCATTGCCCGGAATGTTTGATCGCACGATAACGGTAAATGGTTTTGCAAAAGGATTTGCCATGACCGGCTGGCGCGTAGGGTACATAGGCGCACCCAAATGGATTGCTGATGGGTGCAATAAAATACAGGGGCAACTCACCTCTGCCAATTGTTCTATAGCGCAACGTGCTGCACTGGCTGCCATCACCGGTGATTTAGCGCCTACGCATGCCATGGTTGAAGAGTACAAAAAACGCAGAGAAATTGTTTATAACCTGTTGCAAGAAATTCCAGGGATCAAATCCAACTATCCCCAAGGCGCATTTTATTTTTTTCCGGATGTGAGTTTCTATTATGGAAAATCAGATGGTGAACGAACCATTAAAAATGGAGATGATTTCTGCATGTACATGCTGGGAAAGGCTCACGTGTCATTAGTGCCCGGGGGTGCCTTTGGCGAAGAAAAATGTATTCGGCTTTCGTATGCGGCATCGGAAAAAGATTTGCGTGAGGCGCTAAGCAGAATGAAAAAGGCTTTGTCGGCACTTCAGTAATTATTTCCCTCAAACTGCTTTTGCAAGGGCCCAGCTTTCTCCAGGTCTTCCAGAATCTTTTTATCAAGGGGCGTGTCTTTGATAACGTTGTAATTATCCCAGAAATCTTTGTTATAGGGCAAATCCTGATACTGCAATCCGTAGTTGCGCATTTTCTCTGTGCCACCAATGCGCTCATTCGTGTTAGGCTTTATTTCGTTAATCAACAATTGTTGAAAAAGTTCTGTTTCAAATTTCAACTCGTCAGTTCTGGCATCGTGCCAGGTCACTTTTGAAATGATGCTCATAAAGCTTAGATACATTTTACCATCTACCTGTCTGAAGTCAATGGATTTTTTTAAACCTGCAAACCTACTTACCAGCTTTTTCTTTTTTCCCACTAATTCATTGGATGAACCGGTTTCAAATTCCAGGTGAATTATGGAGTAGTCCTGTTTGTCGATAAAGATTTTAAGTAGGTAATCCTGGGTGTGCGAGATTACATAAATTTCGTGCCCGTTATAATAGGAATCAGGCTGGCGCGTCATGGCATTGTACATTTCTTCGCGCGCTTCTATTTGTCGGTACCGTATGTTGTTATGGAGAAGCAAATCTTCCAGTAAGTTATCCTGATCAAAGTAAGTCGTAAATCTGCTTTCGTATCCTAAACTTTTCCGAACTTCAACTAACCGAACGCGTTCACGTAACTTGTATTTGTTTCGCGGTTCAGCGTAATCCTCATCATAAATTTTAACAGCTGCTTCCAGTAATGAAATGTTGGTGCTGGCTACTTTTTTAATATCCCTATAAAAGCCTTCCATCATAAAAGGCTTAAACGGGTAATTTTTTTCTATACGACTCAGCGCTATCCGAAGTATATCACCACCAGCCAGGGTATCAGTTACAACGATCTCATCTAATAAAGTAGTTGATTTAGTAAGTTCAAATGTTGTAATAGTATTAGCGACTAATGTCCATACCGGTGATTCAAAGTTGCCGTAACCCAGCATGCTGATCACCAGAATTTCATTTCGATATTCCTGCGGAATGTAAAAGTCAAACTCCCCCTGCAGGTTGGTAATAGTGCCAATGGATTTTCCCTTAATGGCGATGGAGGCAAAAGGCAGTGGTTCGCGCGTTTCTTTGTCAATAGCCAGTCCCGACACAGTTATTTTTTGTGCCTGGCTATTCAGGTACAAAACCAGCAGGGTTGATATTATTAGTGCAAATCTCATGGAATCAATAAAATTGATCATTCATCAGGTTCTTTCAAACATCAGGTAAGATTATCTGCATTTTTGCAGGTTTAGCGCCAAAATGAATTCTTTAGCCGATTTATCTTCGTTCTGTGTAACTTTAAAAGACAATTTACCGGCTTGATTAACCTGGAAAAGATACCGCGTGTTTGGAAAAGGGCGTATTTACTGCTTTGTCTGTGGTATCTCATAAACTTTACGGTAAGTGCTTTTCTGGAGTGGAAACTTGCAACACCCTTCTTTTTTGTTTTTTGGAATGCCCTGTATTTATGGGAAGCCTTGTGTATATGCATCATTCTAATCCTGCTCTATTCAAACTTTCTCTTTCAGTTCAGAATTTATTTTCAGATTGCCGGACATTTAGCGGGTATTGTTATTTTTTTTCTCGTGATGGGGTCCTTCTCGTATTATATTAAAGATTATGTGGAAGGCTATATTTTTTTAGATAACTGGAAGGAACATATAGTGGGCTTATTACAGTGGGACGGTTTACAGTTTCAAAATCAGTACATAATTACTGCGGCTGTCTATTATATCATCCGTTATTTCGAGGGTCTGCAAAAAAAGGAATATGAAAAAGGTGAACTGGCTATCAAGAATCGCGAGATGCAGCTTTCCTTACTGAAGTCACAGATAAACCCTCATTTTTTATTTAATACGCTCAACTCCATTAACATGCTGGTAGGCTCCAGCAAAGAAGAGGCAAGAAGGGTGATTACGCAACTCTCCGATATTTTCCGGTATGCCCTTGATTCGCATGGCGATCAGATGGTGAAGCTTATTCATGAACTCGACTTTATTGATAACTATATAAAAATTCAACAAGTGCGTTTTGGTGAGCGATTGAAGTTTGTTAAGCAAGTTGACTTCACGTGCCTGGGTATTAAAATTCCACCCATGATATTGCAGCCCCTGGTGGAGAATTCAGTGAAGTATGGCGTTGGACCCAAGGAAGAAGGAGGTACCATTACCCTGATCGTAAAACGATTTAATCACATGATTTTTTTTGAAGTAAAAGATGACGGATTGGGTTCAAAGGCCACCAAGGTGATGGATGGAAGTTCAAGCGGTGTGGGTATTAAGAATACAGACCAGCGCTTGCGTAATTCATTTGGCCTTGGATCGGGCCTTCGTATACGATCAAACGTATGGGGCTATTCCGTCAGTTTTTTTATCCCTGTGCCTGCGGATGAGAAAACAGAACAAGTACCGTCCGAGACGGAAGAAATGGAAGTTGAAATAAAAAGTATTGCCGGATAGATACCGATACATCATAACTTGCGTTTACCTAAGTGAAGAAAGATTGATTAACTGAACGATTAAAACAACCTCGATGAATATAACATGCTTGATTATTGATGATGAACAACTGGCCAGAGAGCTGTTACGGGAGTATATCGGCCAAATGCCCAATTTGTCTATTGTGGGAGAAGCCAATAAGGGAAAGGATGCTGTTGACCTGATTGACCAATTGAAACCCGACTTAATTTTTCTGGATGTACAAATGCCGGGCATGACCGGTTTTGATGTACTGGATGAGATAACCCACGATCCGCATGTGATTTTTACCACAGCGTATGATCAGTATGCCATTCGGGCATTTGAAAAGAATGCTGTTGATTATTTATTAAAGCCAATTGATCAGGAACGATTTCAACTGGCCATGAAGCGTGCTATTGAACGCATGCGACTGGAGCAGAATAATGTTGGGGAATTACTGCGCAACCTGAAAACGGAAAACAAAACTTCGTACGATTCCCACATTTTTGTTCAAAAGTCAGAGAAGCTGATCAATTTGCCGGTAGAAGAAATCATGTTTCTGGAAGCCTCTGGAGATTATACTATACTTACCACTAAAGGTGATCAATTCGTAAGCTCATCAGGCATTGGAAAATTGGAGGAAATTCTGAATCCCGAAACGTTTATTCGTGTTCATCGCAGCACTATAATCAACATTAACTTCCTGAAAGAAATTGAAAAGCACTTTAATGGCGGTATGATTGTTAAAATGCAAACCGGTAAGAATTTTCCGGTGAGCCGTACGTATGCCAAATTGATAAGAAAGAAAGTTGTTTAACTAATTTTATCAGCGTGCAGGCGACAGGGGAGTAGATTCTTCGTAAACAAAAACTACTTCCTCAGCATACGGCTTTAACAAGTCACGGAGTTTTTCTTCCGTGATTTTTTTTGTGTCTTGAATGAAAGTTGCTTGTTCAGTATACGCACGGGCATCGGTAATAAAGGCATTAACGGCCCGGGCCCGATCCTCTTCATTCACCCAATTCCAATAACCATTTTCATCCCGAAAGGTCATATCACCTTTGGATTCCACCGATAAAATTTTTGGAGGATGCAGGTAAACAAAGATTTTATCACCCTCGAGTACAATTGAAAACCTATGCTGTAAGTCAAATCCGCACTTGGCTTCAAAGGATCCAGTGATTTCAATTTGTTTGGTGCTCCCCATCCACGAATTTTTCCAGCTGTAACGATGCTGAAAGTTTTGCGCTAAGGTAGCCAGTTCCAAGATGGCTGTTTGTTGTTGGAGCACAATGGTATTTCGTACTTTTACTTCTGGAGTAAATTGAAAGGCCTCACTAAAATCTTTTCCGATTGCTTTAGCGGTGTTATAAGATTGTTTGGGAATAATTACCAATAAAACATAGGCAGCAAGTGTTCCCACAATGATGATCAGAATAGCTAATTTAAGGTAACGTGAAATCATTTTGGTAAGTCAAATTTTAAACGCACACGCGCCTTGTCACGAATGGGCGCATTGCCCTTTTTAGTAGGAATCCATTTAGGCCCTTCTTTTATCAACCGGATAAGTTCTTCATCGCAACCCGAACCAATACCCTTTATGATGGTGAATTCAGTTAGCCCACCATCGGGTTCTACATAAAATTCAACGGTTACGCGCCCCTCTACGTTGTTGGTTTTAGCTTCCTCAGGGTATTTAATATTCTTCTCCAGGTATTGACGGTAGGCGCGATTTCCGCTTTCCGGATGGGCAAGATCAACTGTTGGCGTATAGGGTTCACTGGTTGATATGCCATACCCGGTTACAACTACTTCGCTGAGTTGAGTGGCATCAAGACTCATGGATACATCAACCTCTTTTCGGTCAGCAGCGTTAACTTCTGTGTATTGCAATCCGATAAAGGAGTAAGCAAGCGTTGGATTAGATACTGAAGATTCAATCTGATAGTTTCCATCCACATCCGTTACCGTACCACGGTTTGTTCCTTTAAGGATCACATTCACGCCCGGTAAAGGTGAGCCATCTTCTTTTGAGGTCACGCGTCCGCGAATAACATTTGCTGCATAAGAAGGAGCGCCAGCGGCACGGCTTACATCCTGCTTTTTGCGTTCAGCAGCATCTTTCGTGGCAGCTGCAACAAGGGTTTCTTTTTCAGCTGCTGTTTCTTCAAGTTTAATCTCGAGTTTAGGAGAAACGTCAACGGGTTTAATTTCACTTACCACAGGTTGGGTTTTAAGCCGATCGTCAAGTTCTGCTTGAATATCTGCAGACTCTTCTTCCTCTTTAGATTTTTTCGATGCTTCTGCAGTTGACTGCTGCCGGGTAATCTCACGGGGTTTTGCCACCGATAAATCTTTCTCAGCAGCACCTTCAGCGGGGACAGTTACCGAATCCTCATCTCCCGATGGAGCAGGAGAGGACTTTGTTTCTTCCAAAGCCAAAACCGTAGGGTCTTCAATCAAATTTGTTGCTTGCCAGATGAGGTAGCCTGAAATCAAAATGATGACCAGTCCGGCTGCAATTCTTCTTACCCATACCCACCGAACAGGTTGCTTGGTAAGTTGAATTTCAGATCTTCGTTCGCGTGGTGCTGCGGCAGAACTTTTACTGGCTGCGGCCGCCGGTACAGTATCTTGTTCAACAAAACCAACCTGTAGAATTTCTTCATTAATGGCTTTAACATCTTCAGTAAAATCAGTAACAGAAAGCTGCTCTGCACCCTCTAGTGCTTCTGCTAAAAAAGGATCGGCTAGTACCTTTTTCTCGAAAGCATGCCGTTCGGCTGCACTCATGGTTCCGTTTAGGTAGCGTTCAATATCGTTTGTATAATCAGTCATGGCGCTCTAAACAAATCTTTAAATTCCGCTTTCCGTTTTGAATGTAGCTTTTCACTTTTTTCACCTCAAAGCCAGTCTCATCTCCGATTTCCTGATAGCATTTTCGGTGTAAATAGAACAGCCGAACACACTGTTGTTGTTCATCAGCCAGTTTTTCAATGCATTTTTCCAATTTAACAAGATTTCCCTCTAAATCAGTTGCGTCTTCCAGATGCGCCATACCATCGGATTCCATAAGAAATGGTGATAATTCTTCCGTTTGTTTATTCTTATTAGCCCGTAAATACATCAGGCAATGGTTGCGTGTCGTAACATAAAGCCAGCTTTTAAAGTGTGTTACTTCGTGTTCCAGTAGCGTACGGATCAACTTTTCAAATACGTTCATTACGGCATCTTTTGCCTCATCCCGGTCTTTCAGGTACTTCAGACAAACACCATACACCAGTGAGGTGTAGCGGGTGTATAAATAGCCCAGTATTTCCATATCACCGGTTTTCTGATACCGTTGTATCAGCTCCTGATCGGTGATTTCTGCTATGGGCTTGTTAAAAAGCATTTTTTAAGATAGTAAAAATTATCTCGATTGGCTTATGGAATGTGTGAAGGGTTGGCATCTCATCACCGTAAACCAAACAAAATGATTATGAAAACGCAATTTATGATTTTGAGCACCCTGCTGTTTACAAGTATGGGTTTTAACCTGCAGGAACGGGTTATAACAGGCCGGGTTACATCGGCAGATGATGGGAGTGCAGTACCGGGGGTTAGCGTGGTGCTGAAGGGAAGTAAATCTGGGACCACAACAGATGTACATGGTAAGTACACCATCCACGTTCCATCAAGTGGAGGAGTATTGATTTTCTCCTTTGTTGGATACACAACTCAGGAAATTAAGATCGGCACACGAGGCATTATTGATGTACAACTTGCACTTGATGCAACACAACTTAGTGAGGTTGTGGTAACCGGTTATGGTCGGTATAAACGTGCAGAGAAAAGTGGAATTGCCGCTGATTATGCCGCGCCAATGCAATATGCACCTGGTGATTACCGTCAACCGGATTGGAACACCGAAGAATACAATGGTATCAACGAGAATATCTTTCACGATGCGTTGCGCAACCCGCTTTCCACCTTTAGCATTGATATTGATGCTGCCTCTTACGCCAACATGCGCAGGTTTTTGAATAACGGTCAGCGTCCACCCAAAGATGCGGTGCGGATTGAGGAGTTGATTAACTACTTTGATTATGATTACAGTCAGCCAAAGGATGATCACCCTTTTAATATTATTACAGAAATTTCATCAGCACCGTGGAACAGCCAACATAAGCTGGTGCATATCGGATTACAGGGCAAGCGAATACCTACTGAAAACCTGCCGTCCTCCAACCTGGTGTTTCTGATTGATGTGTCCGGATCTATGGGCGAACCTAATAAGCTTCCATTATTAAAATCTTCATTCAAAATGTTGGTGAATGAACTTCGTCCCCAGGATTATGTATCTATTGTTGTGTACGCTGGTGCGGCCGGAGTTGTACTTGAACCAACATCGGGAGACGAAAAAAGAAAAATAATTGATGCACTCGACAGACTTGAAGCCGGAGGATCAACGGCAGGTGGTACTGGTATTAAACTGGCCTATGCTATGGCACACAAACATTTTAAGCAGGGTGGCAACAATCGGGTAATTCTGGCAACCGATGGTGACTTCAATATTGGTGAATCCAGTAACGCTGCAATGGAGCAACTGATTGAAAAGGAAAAACAAGGTGGAGTTTTCCTTACGCTTTTAGGATTTGGTATGGGCAATTACAAAGATTCAAAAATGAAAACATTGTCTATGAAGGGTAATGGTAATTATGCGTACATCGATAACATTACGGAGGCCAAGAAAGTACTGGTGAACGAATTTGGTGGAACATTATTTACAATCGCAAAAGGTGTTAAGCTTCAGGTGGAGTTTAATCCTGCCAAAGTAAAAGCCTACCGTTTGATCGGTTATGAAAATCGTCTGCTGAAGAATGAAGACTTCAACAATGATAAGAAAGATGCCGGTGATTTAGGTTCAGGGCATACCGTAACGGCTTTGTATGAAATTATTCCGGTAGGTGTGGATAGTGAGTTCTTTAAAATCGATCCGCTCAAATATCAGACAACTAAAATTGATCCTTCTGCTTCAAAGTCAAAAGAGCTGATGACGGTGAAGTTCCGCTACAAACAACCCGATGGTGATGTAAGTAAGCTAATTGTTCATCCGATGATCGACAATCAGATTGCCTTAGAGAAAACATCGGATAACTTCAGGTGGTCGGCTTCGGTGGCATCATTTGGTATGTTATTACGGGAGTCTGAATACATAAAGGCTTACACCTATGATGATGTAACTCAACTTGCTCAAGGTGCAAAAGGCCAGGATAAGGAAGGTTACCGAATTGAGTTCATAAACATGGTGAAGTCATTTGGCGGAGTAGTGGTAAAACGATAATTCTGATTGAAACAGTTGAAATAGAGTCGCTGTGTAACCGCAACGACTTTATTTTTTTCAATAGTCCAGCTTAAGACACCAATGTCATGCCGGCCCCTGAGCCCGCCTGTCCGGTAGGCAGGCCGGCATCCCTGTAAAGGTTGAGATCGTGGTTAATCTCTGCGATGACCTTTTGAGATGGTGAAGTGGTATCTTAGCGGACTGTCATATTATTTTTATTTATTTTTTGTCTAAACAACGATTTGTTACTTTTGGAATTCATGGAAGAGGAAGTACGGCAAAACTATACGGAGGCAGAGAAATTGCAGGTTTTTCATGATGAGTTTATGCCCCACATTAACTCCATGTACAACTTTGCCTACCGCCTTACATTCGATGAAGATGACGCCAATGATCTGGTTCAGGACACCTACCTGAAGGCCTTTCGGTTCATACATTCTTTCGAAAAAGGAACTAATGCCAAGGCATGGCTGTTCCGGATTTTAAAGAATAGTTTTATTAACGACTACCGGAAGAAGAGTAAAGAACCGGCTAAGGTAGATTATCAGGATGTAGAGACCTATTACAACTCGGATGATGTAGACAGGCAAATAACGCCTGACTTACGGGTTGAATCGCTGCAGGATATGATTGGAGATGAAATATCCAATGCCCTTAATTCATTGGATGTTGATTTCAGAACCGTAATCATTCTTTGCGACCTGGAAGGTTTTAAGTATGAGGAAATGGCAAAAATTTTAGATATACCTATCGGTACGGTGCGCAGTCGTTTGCACAGGGCCCGTAACCTGCTGAAGGAAAAATTGAGTACTTACGCCAAACAAATGGGATACAAAAATACCTAAAGCTTATGCCCGATTCTACCCACCCATCGAAACCCGGTAAAAATGTTTCCTGCATGGAAATGCTTCAACATATTTTAGATGGTGACGCTACATCCGAGCAACAACAGGAATTCACCGCCCACATGGATGAGTGCATGCCTTGTTATAAGACGTATCACCTGGAGACGGCTTTAAAGATGCTCATCAAATCAAAATGCAATGGCCATGGAGCACCACCTGCGTTGATTGAAAAAATCAAAACACAAATAAGCCAAAACATGCCCCATTAATGGCCGGTAAAGCAATTATTTTTAGCGCTCCTTCCGGATCAGGAAAAACTACTATTGTAAGGTACTTACTCGAAAACAATCCCGATCTGGGTTTTTCTATTTCTGCGTCCACGCGTGATAAGCGTGGAAGAAAAGAACAGGACGGAAAGGATTATTATTTTCTTTCCCCGGAAGAGTTTAAAAGAAAAATTGACAATGATGAGTTTATTGAGTGGGAAGAAGTATATGAAGGTAACTATTATGGTACGCTGAAATCAGAGATTCAGCGAATATGGGATGAGGGCAAGGATGTAATTTTCGATGTTGATGTAAAAGGAGGGCTTGCCTTAAAAAAATATTTCGGAAAAAATGCGCTTTCTGTTTTTGTGAAAGTTCCATCGTTAGAAATTTTGGAGCAGCGTTTGGTGGGCAGGGGAACAGAATCCCACGCCAGTCTGTCGCAACGGTTATTCAAAGCCAAATTTGAAATGACATTCGCAGATAAATTTGATGTAGTACTGGTAAACGAAAACCTGGAAAAGTCATTAGCGGAAGCGCAGCGCCTGTACAATGATTTTAAAAAAAGCAATGTCAACCAACTATAGCGTGTGAAAATCGGTCTCTTCTTCGGCTCGTTTAATCCCATTCACACGGGGCATATGATCATTGCCAACATTATGGTAGAGACTACCGATTTGGAAAAAGTATGGTTTGTTGTTACGCCACAAAATCCACATAAACATAGCAAGGGATTGCTGCACGATTTTGATCGCTATGATATGGTGCGAGCTGCCGTGTATGAGAATTACAAACTTGAAGTATCCGATGTTGAGTTTCACTTACCCAAACCAAATTACACCATTCATACATTGGTTCATTTATCGGAGAAACATCCAGACAAGCAGTTTAAAGTTATTATTGGTGAAGATAATCTGGCCAACTTCACCAAATGGAAGAATTACGAACGCATTTTAGAAGATTATGGGCTTTACGTTTATCCCCGCCTGACTAATGCAGTCGGACAGGCCCGCCCCAACGTAACAAATACAGCGCTTAACCGTCATCCTATGGTCAAACTGGTGGAGGCGCCCATGATGGATATTTCAGCAACATTTATCAGAAATTGTATCAGAAAAAACCAATCGGTGCGTTACCTTGTTCCGGATGCTGTTGAGGCAATTATCCGCGCCAAAAAGTTTTATCAATAATCAGGCAACGAAATGATTCTTATCATCGTCTGCACACTAGGTTAAGAGTAAATTGAATCCCCAAGCCTGAATGATGCGGTATCTGTTAACATGGAGTTTCTGTTTTATTATCTCACTCGGCTTGGGAGCTGGTGTGCGGGGCACTATTAAGGCAACCGATGGATCAGTGTTGCCTTATACCACCATTTATGTTAAGGAGACCGGAACAGGTACAGTTTC
>CAZQXC010000057.1:0-14621 GCA_964597075.1 uncultured Roseivirgaceae bacterium
TTCTTTAGGTTTTCCGGCAGATCAATCTCAAAATCACTTAACGTGAGTAGGTTTTGCGAATCGCGCTGGAGTGCCGGATAAATATAAAGCTTCACATTGGTGCCAAATAAGGAGGCAAAACATTCCAGAATACCACCACGCGTTTTCTCATAGGTCTTTTCATCGAATACTTTTTGCAGCGCATTGATGCCCATGATAATGCCAATTTTTTTACCCTTTGTTATGCGCGACAGATAATCAACCAACCGGTAGTACTCAAAATAATTTGAGATGAGTACATGCTGACCCAAAGAACAAATGATATCGGCCCGGTGAAGGAAATCTGTTTCATCGATATCGCCATCTGAACTCAAATCGTTTAGCGTTAACTCGGTAATCACAACAATTTTTGAGCGCTCTACATCAGGCTCCTGCTTAAACCTTCTGCGGGCCGCCAACAGCATATCTACATTTACGTGTGTAGGTGGGCGGAATCTTCCTCGTAATACCAATAAATGTTTCTTATAAAGTTCATCCGATGGCTGCATCACTTCACCATCTGGTCCAAACATGGCCGCTTTTGTCAATCCATTCTTTACAAGCTTCAGGGCCATGAGTCGGTTATCAACCTGTTTAAAATCCGGACCGGTAATGCGAAACATATCAATCTCAATTCTTCGGCCGTGGAGACCATCCAGCAATGACATGAGTATTTGTTCCGGGTCATTGAAAAATGTACACGCATAAATCATATTAACACCTACAACACCCAGCGCATATTGCTGTTGAAGCGGATCGTTGTCGTGCATCTTCACGTGAATAATACAATCGTTATACTCGGCTTTGGGCTGTAACTGAAAGCGCAACCCAATCCAGCCATGGGCCTGGTTGGTGCGGTCGAAATTCAATATTTCAACGGTGTTGGCAAAAGCAAAAAAACGAGTGTCATCCACGCGGTGCGGAAGTCGCTCAACCAGTAGCGGATACTCATGTTCGATCATTTTCAGGAGTCGCGGCTCACAAACGTAACGCTCACAATAACCGTAAATAGCATCGCTGAACTTCATGTCATACGCGGACATGGTTTTGGCAATCGTACCGGAAGCACCACCCGCTTTGAAAAAGTTTGCAGCAACTTCTTGTCCGGCTCCTATTTCGGCAAAAGATCCATAGACATCTTTGGTCAAGTTAATACGTAGTGCTTTTTCCTGCGTAGTCAGCTTTCTGAATTCATCCATACCCAACTGTCGATTAAAGCCCGTTTAAAAAATCATAACAAAGGTACGCAACCTGTTTGGAACGCCCCATGCTTTGCCGCTTTTTTGATAATTGACCATTAAGGCCTATTTTTCGAGCTATACATTACTATTACACATGGATCTTCGAGGAGGTTTTACCAGCAGAATAGGATTTATCTTAGCAGCAGCAGGTTCTGCGGTTGGTCTTGGCAACATTTGGAAGTTCCCTTATGAGACTGGGCAAAATGGTGGCGCTGCCTTTCTACTGATTTACCTTGCGCTTACCTTTCTGCTTTGTTACCCGGTTATGGTGGGCGAAATAGCCATCGGAAGGCGAGCTGGTTTAGATGCTTATGGTTCTTATCAGAAACTTGGCGGGAAAAAATGGGGATACCTTGGATTGTATGGGATCATTTGCGGGATCATGATCCTCTCATTTTACAATGTAGTAGCCGGTTGGGCCTTTGGATATTTCCTTGAAATATCATTCAGTGACTTATTGGAAGAAGAAAACTATGGGGCTTTTTTCGGACGGTACGTAATAGACTTTTGGGATAATCTTTTTTTCTCCTTGAGTTTCATGGCAATCACAGGTTTTATCGTGATAAAGGGAGTGCAGAAAGGAATTGAGCGGGCTTCCAAGATCATGATGCCCACACTCTTTATTATATTGATTGCGCTGATCATTTACAGCCTTACGCTACCCAACGCCATGGAGGGCGTACAGTTTTACCTATTACCCGATTTTAGCGTAATCACCATTGAGACTTTGTATTCAGCCATGGGTCAGGCCTTCTTTTCGCTTTCGCTTGGCATGGGTGCGTTAATAACGTATGGTTCCTATGTAGATAAAAGCCAAAACGTGTTAAAATCTGCTGCCACCATTTCTATTCTTGATATTGCGGTAGCCTTCCTGGCTGGCTTGCTTATCTTTCCATTGGTTTTCTCGCAAGGACAATCTCCGGAGCAAGGCCCGGCTTTGGTATTTGTTGTGCTGCCCGGAATCTTCCAGGCGATGGGACCTGTTTTGGGCAAACTCGTGGGTGGGGGTTTCTTCCTCTTGCTTTGCTTTGCCGCCCTTACGTCCACTATTTCGTTGCTGGAAGTGCCGGTAGCCTACATGGTTGATGAGAAAAAAATACCCCGGAAAATCAGTGTGTGGACACTGGCCATGCTGATTTTTATTTTGGGTTTACCCAGTATGCTTTCTCAGGGTGCGGTGGACATGTTTTCATCACTTTCGTTCTACAATGGTAAATCAGCGCTGGATTTTGTGAGTGAAGTTTTCTCCGATATCAGTTTGCCACTGGGTGGATGCTTAATGACCTACTTTATCGCCACCCGGTGGGGCACAAAAAATATGAGCGAGGAATTATCGCATGGTAACCCCCACTACAAAGGTTCTTTCTATGAGCGCTACATCAACTTTACCATTCGTTATATCTGCCCGGTGTTACTCGGCATATTTTCCCTGATGATTATTATTGATAAGTTTATAGGATTTGATAAGCTATCAATGATGTAATCTGTGTATTAAATTTTAATGGATTCCTGGATTGGCAAACATGCAATATTTTTAAATTGGCTTCAGCAGCGGCTTAGCGAACGACAATTTTTCATTCTTTCCAGCATGCTGGTGGGGTTAACAGCCGGCCTTGCTGCCGTGCTTCTGAAAACACTTGTCCATTATATTTACACAGTCGTTACCAGTGACTACAGTCTGCCTTTTCAATTTTCGATTTACATCTTCCTTCCGTTTATCGGATTACTATTGTCGGTATTCTATGTGCAGCGATTTCACAAAGAAACTTTTGACAAGGGAACCGTATTCGTACTGTACTCAATAACCCGTAAGTCAAGCTTACTGGCACCCTTTCACATGATCGCGCATATCATCACCAGTGCTATAACCATAGGTTTTGGGGGCTCCTCTGGATTGGAGGCACCCATTGCTACAACCGGTTCGGCCATCGGCTCGAATTATGCGCGCACGTACCACCTCAATTACCGGCAACGAACACTTCTGCTCTCGTGTGGTGCTGCAGCCGGAGTTGCGGCCGCCTTTAATGCGCCTATTGCGGGAGTTTTGTTTGCCATTGAAGTATTGCTGCTTGACATCAGCGCCACGGCTTTTATCCCCTTGATCATTGCTGCAGCCATGGGAGCTCTATGTTCTAATATAATTCTTCAGGACGGTATCCTGTTATCCTTCAAGACTCAGGTGCCCTTTGATTTTCATAATGTTCCTTACTACTTATTGATGGCTGTTTTTGCCGGACTGATTTCAACGTATTATTCAAGAACCTTTTTAAAAATTGATTCCTGGTTTAGTAAAAGAAAAAACCCCTACACCAAGGTATTACTGGGCGGTACAATATTGGCGGTATTGATTATGATGTTCCCTCCACTTTTTGGGGAAGGTTATTCGAGTGTCATTGCATTATCTGAAAAAAATACAGCAACATTGCTCAATACCAGCCTGCTTAAAGATTTTATCACCAATGAATGGCTTGTTTTAGTTTTTATTGGTTCGATTATGCTTATCAAGGCGGTAGCCGTAAGCGCCACCATAAGCAGTGGCGGTAACGGAGGTAATTTTGCTCCTTCGCTTATGACGGGGGCATTTTTAGGTTTCTTCTTTTCCCGAGCCGTCAATCTTTCCGGCTTAGGTAAACTACCAGAAAGCAATTTTACCCTGGTGGCAATGGCAGGTGTAATGAGCGGCATACTTCATGCTCCGTTAACAGCCATATTTCTTATTGCAGAAATAACGGGTGGCTATGGACTTATGATTCCACTGATGATTGTTTCCTCCATCAGTTACACGGTAGCTAAGTACATCGAACCTGAATCCATAGAAAGTAAAAAACTTGCCGAACGGGGTGCTGAAATTATCCACGACCGGGATAAGAAAATTCTTTCTGATTTATCACTCACCAATTTAATTGAGACGAATTTCCAAACCATTCAGGAAAGTGCCCGTTTACGTGACCTGATTTCGGTGATCGGAAAAACAACGCGAAATATTTTTCCGGTCGTTACCGGGGAAGGAAAACTGGCGGGTGTTGTCGAGCTGAATTCTATCCGGGAAATTATGTTCAACACGGAACTGTATGATCAGGTATTGGTTAAAGAATTAATGCGGAAATCACCTGCTGTTATTGAAACTTCTGAATCGATGGATGATGTCATGAAGAAGTTTGACTCAACCGGGTCGTGGAATTTGCCGGTTACCGAAAATGGAAAGTATCTGGGCTTTATTTCGAAGTCGAATATCTTCAATAAATATCGCGGTCAGCTTATTGAAAAATCAATGCACTAGGCTAGCGAATATTTTTCTTTAGCATGTTCCTTCATTTCTTCCCACTGATCGGGCGCTGGAGGTAAGCCCCTGTCGAATTTATCCAGGAGCCACTTTACAATTCCTTTGCTCATACTGAATCGCTTGGCCACATCTTCACAAAATTCAATTTCACGTTTCTCTACTTCACCATCGGCATAGACCATCAGCATCAGGTCGTATAACAGGTTCATCCGGTCATGAAAATTATCAGGAATATTTAACTCAAATATTTCCTTGGCGTCCACCAGGTTTTGGATTTGCCAATCTTTCAGGCCATACTTCTTCCCTATTTTAAAAAGGAGCTCGATCTCCTTTTTGTGGATGTTCCCATCGGCATTCGCCAGGGCTAACAGATTTTTTAAGTGGTTCTTTTTGTATGACAGATATTGGTGTTCAAAAAAACCTTTCATGGATAGTGTGCTTTAATTTCATTGGCAAATTAAACAAACGGGGCTTTGGTCAAAAGCCCCATTTAGCTGGTTTATAACCTATGTAAAATTAATCCACCCATTCCGCCACAAATAAATTGGTATCACGAGTGCCCCCATTGTTCCGATTGGAGGAAAAAACAATCTGCTTCCCGTCATACGAAAACATCGGAAAAGAGTCGAATACATCATCGTAGGTAATACGTTCCAGACCGGTTCCGTCTTCATTAATCATAAACAGGTTGAACTGAAAACCCCGCTGACCATGGTGATTGGATGAGAACACTATCTTGTTGCCGGAAGGATGATAAAATGGTGCCCAGTTGGCTTTGCCCAGGTTTGTTACCTGACGAAGGTCGGAGCCATCCACATTACATACATAGATTTCCATATTGGTTGGCGCCACAAGCCCTTGGTTAAGGTAATCTTTATATTCTTTAATGTCTTCTTCAGTCTTGGGACGTGAGGCACGAAAGACTATTTTACTTCCATCGGGTGAAAAGAATGCTCCGCCATCATAGCCCAACTCAAAGGTTATTTGTTTGACATCAGAACCATCAATGTTCATGGTATATAAATCAAGGTCGCCATTACGGGTTGAGGTAAAAACAATTTTATCACCCTTCGGAGAAACCGTTGCCTCCGCATCATATCCAGTCTCTGTAGTCAGTTGATTGAGGATATTTCCCTGAAGATCAGCTACAAAAATATCGAAGGTGGGATAGATAGGCCAGAGGTATTTTCCACCGGGAACACGTTCCGGCTCAGGCGGACACGCATCCCCTCCCAAATGAGTTGAAGCATATACTATGGTTGTATCGCCAGGCAAAAAGTATGAACAGGTAGTGCGGCCTTTGCCCGTACTGAGCATAGCGGGCTTATTATTTTTCAAATCGTCCTGGCCAATGGTGGTATAGAAAATCTGATCGCAACCCAGCCCCCATGCTTTATTGTTCGATTGAAAAACTAGCTTCGAATTATCAAAGCTCCAATATGCTTCAGCATTATCACCACCAAATGTTAACTGACGAAGGTTTTTAATATGTGTTTCCTGTGGATAGCTTAATGTATCTGCTTGTTCTGTCACTTCACTTTGCTCCTTCTTTTTCGAACATGATGCGAACAATAAGGCAAGAACAAGAATGCTTAGTCGGTAGATCATAAAATCAATTTTTAAATAAAGCGCAAAAATAAAAGTATAGGAATAAGAATTATACCTGATCCGGAAAGATAAATACCAAAAACAACCTGATTTTAATCAGGCGGCCGCAGTTTCTTCTTTTAGGGCCCGCCTTAAGATTTTACCTACATTGGTTTTGGGCAACTCCACACGAAACTCATAATGCCTGGGCACTTTATAATTAGTGAGATTCTCGCGAGCAAAGGCTTTTACTTCATCTACCGTTAGCGATGGATCTCGCTTTACGATAAAGGCTTTAATAGCTTCTCCGGATTTCTCATCTTCCACCCCAATCGCGGCTACTTCCAGAATTTTCGGATGTTCCGCAAGCACGTTTTCAATCTCACTCGGGAAAACATTAAAGCCTGAAACTTTTATCATATCCTTTTTCCGATCGACTATCTTGAAAAAACCTTGGTCATTCATAAGGCCAATATCACCCGTACGGAACCAACCGCTCGGAAAGAAGACACTAGTATTGTCCTTTTGCCAATAACCTGACATCACCTGCGGGCCACGGGCACAAATCTCTCCGGTTTCACCTTGGGGTAGCTGATTGCCTTCATCATCAAAAATTGACACCTCGGTACTCGGCATAGGTAAACCAATAGTCCCCATTTGATGTGTACCATCCAATGGATTACAGCAGAGCACGGGCGATGTTTCGCTTAATCCATAACCTTCAACCAAAGGTTTTCCGGTAACCTGTTCCCATTTCCGGGCCACAACATCTTGAACCGCCATACCCCCACCAACTGCCCCTTTTAAAAATGAAAAGTCGAGCTTGGCAAAGTCGGGGTTATTAAGCAGTCCGTTGAATAACGTATTAACCCCAGTAATGATGGAAAACTTATGCTTCTTAAGTTCTTTCACAAAGCCGGGAATATCACGCGGATTGGTGATGAGTATACTTTTGGCACCTTCACTGAACATCAGGATTCCATTTACCGACAAGGCAAAAATGTGGTACATTGGTATGGCTGTGATAATCACTTCCTGTGTACCCGGATGTTGCTTAAGAAACGGGTTAAACCAAAATGTAACCATCGAATTATGCGCTATCAGGTTACCATGAGACAATTGAGCACCTTTTGAAATACCCGTAGTGCCACCAGTGTACTGAAGCACTGCAGTGTCATCGGTTGTAAGGGTTGGTTTTGAAAGCGATATGGCTGTTCCTTTCTTTAACGCATCATTAAATGAAACGGCCATCGGCAAACTATAGGCAGGTACCATTTTCTTGATATGCTTCACTACAAAATTTACTACCATGCCTTTCAATCCGCCTAACATATCGCCCAGTTGCGTGACGATAACATGTTTAATGGATGTATGGCCAATAACTTTTTCAAGACTATGCGCAAAATTTGCAACGATGACAATCGCCTTGGCTTCTGAATCTTTAAATTGATGCTCCATCTCCCGCGGAGTATATAACGGATTTGTATTCACTACAATGAGTCCGGCACGCAACGCCCCGAAAAAAGCAACCGGAAACTGAAGCACATTAGGCATCTGTATCGCGATCCGGTCGCCTTTCTGCAAACCAAGACTTTGCAGGTAGGCTGCAAAATCCTCCGAAAGTTTATCAACCTGGCCGAAGGTTAACGCGACACCCATATTTTCAAATGCTTCTTTGTCGCGGTACTTTTTGCATGATTTTTCAAAAAGGTCGACAAGCGAGTGATGATCATAAAGATGAATTTCTGGTGGTATCCCTTCAGGGTAATTTTTAATCCATGGAAAATCTTTCATCAAAAGTGCAGGGTTATAAGTGAAACAAACGTTTGTTTGAGTCAAATATAAATCAGAATTACAAAAGCCTGACACCCCTAAACATAAAAACAAAACCCCGACCGTCAGGTCAGGGCTTGTCTCAAACTTAAATTAACCACAAAGAGCAGCTGTAGAGGGAGGGTTCGAACCTCCACGAGGAAGTTAGCTACAGGACAAGAGAGTACAGTGGTGGTCAACCCCTGTCTGCCGAAGCCGAAACTCCGACAGGCCATATCCTGCGTTTATCCTTTTACTCCTCACCCCCGAGACAGGAGGGCTTGTCTGCCAATTTCAACACCCTACAGTGTAATGTTGCAACAAAACAATGCTTTATTTAACCAAATGTCAATGAATGTGCATATATTTTATATATTTTTTATTTTTTATATCTATTTTTGAATTATTTGTAAAATAACTCATCTATTATGGATTCAAATTATCAAGTTGACAATACCGATTTGAAGATCCTGGAAATCCTTATGCAGGATGCAAAAAGGCCATTTACTGAAGTTGCTAAGAAGGTATTTGTTTCAGGTGGAACCGTGCATGTAAGAATGAACAAAATGGAAGAAGCAGGCATTGTAGAAAAAACAACGCTAAAAGTTAACTACGCCAGAATAGGTTACGACATCACGGCTTTTCTAGGTATCTTCCTGGAAAAGAGTGCGTTATACGATAAAGTGCTGGCCCGACTTAAGGCCATACCGGAAATCACAAACATTCACTACACTACAGGAAACTATAGCATGTTCTGTAAGATTCATTGCCGCGATACCAATCACCTTAAAGAAGTACTACACGACAAAATCCAGCAAGTAGACGGCATCGAACGCACCGAAACAATGATATCGCTGGAAGAGAGCCTGGACCGAAATCTGAACCTGATCTGAGGAAACTTATCGCAGTTTTGAACCAAATAATAGGCTTTCTGTTATATCTTTGTCCTATTATTTAAAATTAGTCTAAATAGGCTGGCATGAGTAAAGACAATCAGGTTCTTGAAGAGTTTACGTCTAAGGAATACGAGCACGGATGGACTTCCAACATCGAAATGGAGTCTGCGCCAAAGGGCTTGAATGAGGATATAGTCCGTTTTATCTCGGCCAAAAAAAATGAACCCGAATGGTTATTGGCGTGGAGGTTAAAAGCCTACCGTCATTGGTTAACGATGACCGAACCAACATGGCCTAATGTTACCTATCCCACAATTAATTATCAGGATTCTATTTACTACGCTGCCCCCAAGCAAAAAGTAAAGGTTAATAGTTTGGAAGAAGTTGACCCGGAGTTATTAAAGACATTTGAAAAGCTTGGCATATCATTAACCGAACAAAAAAGATTAACGGGTATTGCCGTTGATGCTGTACTGGACAGTGTGTCGGTGGCAACAACGTTTAAAGAAAAGCTTGGTGAACTGGGCATTATATTCTGTTCATTCAGTGAAGCTGTAAAAGAACATCCTGAACTGATCAAAAAATATCTGGGGTCTGTAGTCCCCATGAATGACAATTACTTTGCAGCCTTGAACTCAGCAGTTTTCAGCGATGGTTCGTTCTGTTATATTCCAAAAGGCGTTCGCTGCCCGATGGAACTCTCCACTTACTTCCGTATTAATGCCGCCAACACCGGTCAGTTTGAACGAACATTAATCGTTGCTGATGAGGGATCTTATGTTAGTTATTTAGAAGGATGCACTGCGCCCCAGCGCGATGAAAATCAATTACACGCTGCAGTGGTAGAAATCTATGCGATGAAAGATGCGCAGGTAAAATACTCTACGGTGCAGAACTGGTATCCTGGCGATAAAGATGGAAAAGGTGGAATTTATAATTTTGTAACCAAACGTGCGCTTTGTTTTGGTGATCATTCAAAAGTATCCTGGACACAGGTAGAAACCGGATCATCCATCACCTGGAAATATCCATCTTGTATTTTAAAAGGTGACTACTCCTCAGGTGAATTCTATTCAGTTGCTGTAACCAATAATTACCAGCAAGCCGATACAGGAACCAAGATGATTCACATCGGCAAGCATACCAAATCGAGAATTGTATCAAAAGGAATTTCCTGTGGTCATTCACAAAACAGTTACCGCGGACAAGTTCATATTATGAAACGTGCAGAAGGAGCTCGGAATTTTTCACAATGCGACTCTTTGCTGATGGGCGACAAGTGTGGCGCACATACCTTCCCCTATATTGATGTTGAAAATAACTCCGCCAAAGTGGAACATGAAGCTACCACCTCTAAGATTGGCGAGGATCAGATATTCTACTGTTTGCAACGCGGTATTGATGAGGAAGCTGCTGTGGCATTAATTGTAAACGGTTATGCAAAAGAAGTACTCAATCAGCTTCCGATGGAGTTTGCAGTAGAAGCACAAAAGCTTCTCGCGCTAACGCTGGAAGGTAGTGTTGGGTAGTATTTTGTTCGTTGGTAGTTATTTGTTTTTTTGTTCAGTTAGAAAATTGAAATATGCTGTCGATAAAGAATTTACACGCAAAAATTGAAGATAACCAGATCCTGAATGGGTTAAACCTGGAAGTAAAAGCAGGTGAAGTGCATGCTATCATGGGTCCAAATGGCTCAGGCAAAAGCACCTTAGCCTCTGTACTGGCCGGTCGTGAAGAATTTGAAGTCACAGATGGATCGGTTGAGTACCTGGGCCAGAATCTGTTGGAAATTGCTCCGGAAGAACGCGCACGCCAAGGTGTTTTTCTGGCGTTTCAGTACCCGGTAGAAATACCCGGTGTGAGTACCATCAACTTTATGAAAACTGCTGTCAACCAGGTGCGCGTAGGACGCGGACAAGAACCACTGGATGCAGTTTCTTTCTTGAGCATGATGAAGGAGAAAATGAAATTGGTTGAAATCGATCAATCGCTTTTAAACCGTTCGCTCAACGAGGGGTTTTCCGGTGGCGAGAAAAAACGCAATGAGATTTTTCAGATGGCCATGCTGGAACCCAAGCTGGCTATTCTTGATGAAACAGATTCAGGATTGGATATTGATGCCCTTCGCATCGTGGCCAATGGCGTGAATAAACTCCGCGACAAAAACAAGGCTATCATTGTAGTAACGCACTATCAACGCTTGCTGGAATATATCGTACCTGATTTTGTGCACGTTTTGTTTAAAGGAAAAATTGTAAAGTCGGGAACCCGCGAACTTGCATTGGAGCTTGAGGCCAAAGGTTACGACTGGATTAAAGATGAAGTGGCTGTTGTTTAATCCGGTAAACGCATGAGTACATTAACTGATACTAAAACTATTCTTGCCGATGTGTTGGGATCACTGGATTCTCGAAATCCGGTCCGCCAGGAAGCAAAAGCAGTGCTTGCACAACTCGGATTACCCCTTTCAAAAAACGAGGAGTATAAATTCACGCCCATCACCAAGGCATTAGAAAAAAACTTTTCATTCGGTACACTAAATCCGGAAAGAACTATTTCAGGTATTGACGAATTCCTGATCCCCAACCTTGAAGGAAATACACTTGTGTTTGTTAATGGAATCTTTTCAGAAAAGCTTTCGAACTACAACCATGAGGAGCTGCACATCAAACCGATTGATGGTACAGAAAAAGGATTCGCTTCATTAGCGGATTATAAAACCGATGCACTGGTTGCCTGGAGCACAGCGGCCTGGACCAGTGGAATTTCACTGGAGGTTTCCGCCCATACAGAAGTCCATAAACCGGTTATCCTTCATTACCTCAACGATACAACGCAGGGTGATGCTAAATCCTTAACCCGGAACATTATTCGATTGGGGAAGAGCAGTAAGCTTACCGTTGTTGAAAAGCAAGATACCGTTGGTACACATGCAGGATTTTCTAATGTTGTAACAGAAGGCTTTGTAGAGGAGAACGCTGAGCTGCATCTTTACAGTATTCAGGCAGATGAAGGAAAGCGCTTCCATTTCGGCCAAACTTCTATCTGGCAAGATCGCAACAGCAGGGTAAATACATTCACCCTGACGTTGGCCGGAAAACTCATACGCAACAACCTGCAATTGTTACTGGACGGTGAAGGTTGTGAGTCTCATATGAACGGCTTGTATATTCTTCAAGGCGACACGTTGGCGGATAACCACACCGTTGTTGATCATAAAAAGCCAAATGCCAACAGTAACGAGTTGTACAAGGGCATAATCGATGGTAATGCTAAAGGCGTATTCAACGGAAAAATCTATGTACGACCTCATGCACAAAAAACCAATGCGTTTCAGTCCAACAGAAATATATTACTGTCCGACAAAGCAACAGTAAACACCAAGCCCCAGCTTGAAATCTGGGCTGATGATGTGAAATGCTCCCATGGATGCACAACAGGTCAGTTGGACGAAGAAGCCATCTTCTATTTACAAACCCGTGGCATCAGCAAAGAAACTGCCCGGGCTATGGTACTATACGCCTTTGCACTGGAAGTAGTAGAAACTATTCCCTCCGAAAATCTGAAAAATTACATTGATGCGTTAATCAGCGAACGCCTACATAAAAGCTTTTAATATGATGAGTGCTCCCACAACAGGTATTTTGAATATTGAAAAAATACGGGAGCAATTTCCGGTGCTGCACCAACAGGTAAATGGTAAGCCACTGGTCTACTTCGATAATGCCGCCACCAGCCAGAAACCGCTCAGTGTAATAAACGCATTGGTTGATTATTACAAAGGTTACAATGCCAATATCCACCGGGGCATTCATACACTTGCCGAAAAAGCAACCAAAGCTTTTGAAGACACTCGGCATACCGCTAAAGCGTTTATCAATGCTTCCTCTGACCAAGAGATAATTTTTGTGCGCGGTGTTACTGAAGCTGTTAACCTGGTAGCATCGACTTACGGAAGGGCATATGTACAAGAAGATGATGAAATACTTATTTCCGGATTGGAACATCATTCTAACATTGTTCCATGGCAAATACTTTGTGAAGAAAAGCAAGCTGTACTGAAAGTCATTCCAGTAAGGGAGAATGGCGAATTGGATTTAGATGCCTTCAAAAAATTGCTATCCGATAGGTCTAAAATTGTTGCGGTTAATCATGCCTCTAACAGTTTGGGCACCATAAACCCAATTAAAGAAATTATTGACGCTGCTCACCAAGCAGGTGCGGTGGTGTTAATTGATGGAGCGCAGGCTGGTGCCCATCTTGAAATTGATGTTCAGGCATTAGACTGCGATTTCTATTGTTTGTCGGCACACAAGATGTACGGCCCAACCGGAGTCGGCATTTTTTACGGAAAAAAAGAGCTACTGGAAAAGATGCCCCCCTACCAGGGTGGCGGGGAAATGATTAAAGACGTTACGTTTGAAAAAACAACATATAACGATTTACCCTATAAGTTTGAAGCCGGCACACCCAACATTGCGGATGTAGTGGCCTTCAAATTTGCCATGGATTTTATCAGTGAACAGGGTAAAGAAAATATCTCGGCTCATGAGCATGAGCTACTCTCCTATGCAACCGAAAAAGTTTCAGCTCTTAATGGCGTTAGATTAATCGGCACGGCAAAAGATAAAGTGAGTGTACTTTCCTTTATTGTTGAGGGAATTCACCCGTTCGACATTGGGCAAATGCTGGATACCCGTGGTATTGCTGTTCGAACGGGACACCATTGTACGCAACCGTTAATGGATCACCTTGGTATTGAAGGAACCGTGCGGGCTTCCTTTGCAGTATATAATACAAAACAGGAAATTGATGGTTTAGTGGAAGGGCTGGACAGAATTATAAACTTCATGTCATTAAAATAATTCTATCATGAAAAACGAAGAGAAAATTATTGAGTTACTTGCGGAAATGGTCCGGGGGCAGGATCGCCTGGTAGGGCAAGTATCTGAAATGAAGGATCAAATAATACAGATGAATGTTGAAATCCAGAAGCAGGGACTTCAAACAGCAGAAAACTCACGAGCCATTCTCAAGCTAGCGGATGAAATAAGACTCGTGGCCGAGCACGAAAAAAGAATTTCAAAACTAGAGTTAACGGTCTTCAAATAATGCCTGAAATCAAAGCCATACAAGATGAAATCATAAGCGAGTTTGCCTTATTGGATGGCGATATGGAAATGATTGTGTTCTACATTATGGAACTTGGGCAAAAACTTCCGAATTTGAAAGAAGAAGATAGAATAGAAGAGAACATTGTAAAAGGTTGCCAGTCGAAGGTGTGGTTAACAGCTAAGCTGGAGAATGAAAAAATTTATTTCACGGCCGATAGCAATACGGCAATAACCAAAGGATTAGTCAGTTTGCTGATTAGAATATTCAACGGTCAGCATCCGGATGACATGCTGAAGGCAGATTTATATTTCATGCACAAAATTGGCATGGAGCGGTTTATCGGAACGCAGCGCTCGAACGGTTTTGCTGCCATGATCAAGCAAATGAAATTTTACGCCCTGGCCTTTAAAACTAAATCGGCAGTTGATTCATGAACGAGGCTACACACGATAGCAAGAACACCACAGAAATAGAGATACCCAATCTGAAGGAGAAGATTGTACAGGCCATCAAAGGCGTGTACGATCCGGAAATTCCTGTGGATGTATACGAACTGGGTCTGATCTATGAAATTAACGTCTATCCGATTAATAACGTTTACATCATGATGACGCTGACGTCACCATCCTGTCCATCAGCAGAAGTTATTCCGGGAGAAGTAGAACAAAA
>CAZQXC010000058.1:0-2898 GCA_964597075.1 uncultured Roseivirgaceae bacterium
CAAAAAGGGAACCTTGATCAAGGTTCCCTCGGGGAATTTCTTTGTACTTATTTCCGTAAGTTAAGCTCTGCCAAGATTGAGCGGTAGCGCTCGATGTTGGTTTCTTGAAGGTAGTTCAGCAATTTTTTACGCTTTCCTACCATCTTCATAAGACCCTTTTGGGTAGCAAAATCTTTCTTGTTTACCTTTAAATGACCTGTTAGGTGATTGATGCGGAGTGTGAACAGGGCAATTTGTGACTCTGGTGAGCCAGAGTCTTCTGCTTTCTTATTGAAGCCGTGTTTGGCAAATAAGGCTTGTTTAATTTCAGTAGTCTGATACATCTCAAAAAATATTTTTATCCTTTATTTCAGCGGGCAAAGGTAACTTAAATGCGCTCAATTATCCAAAGAATCATGCAAATTTCCTTTTCTATACCGATTTTTGATTTAGCGAGACACTAGGCTTCTTGGAATTGATCCAGTGTTTTATCTTATCTAATGCAATGGCATAAAAATCAGAATCAAACAACCGGGCATCTATCCTAGCCTGCCTTAAAAAGAAAAGTCCAATTACCAGCAAAATTACATCGGCCATCCAAATACCAATTAATGGGCTTACTGTTTCTTGCTTAGCAAGTTTCTCACCCTGCATAGTCAAAACATAATAAATGATAAAGAAGAGAATAGAGATCAGGAATGGTACCCCCAAACCTCCTTTTTTAATAATGGCGCCAAGCGGAGCACCTATTAAAAACATGGCAATACATGCAAATGAACTAGCCAGAATTTTATGCCACTGAATTTCAAATACGGCTAATTCTTTCTGATAGTTTTCGGTACTGTTGTTTACGTTACTCAGTTGGCTTTTCACCTGCCTCGCCATGTTCGTAGCATTGGATAGGTAATCGTGGTTAGGAGCTAGTAGAAAAACGCTATCTAACCGAGCCGTTACTAACGAATCGTATTTTTTCTTTTTGACTATGGCCAAAGAGTCGGAGTCCAATGCATCTGGTAGCGTTGTTACTATCTCTGTTTTAGTTTCAGGTTCTTTGATCTTAGCTATCGGTTTTATAGGCTCTACCTCCTTCTCAATAACCACTTGATTGGACTCTTTTCTAACTCTGGATTTTTTTTGAACAGGTTCTTCTATGGTTGGGGAATTCATACTGGTTAGGTTATCAGCCACAGCAACACCTGTATTATACTTTTCCTGATATTTAAGATTCATAACAGAATCGCGGTAATTTCTATGCCGGTACAATTCAATGGGCATAATCACCGAATCACTTTTTAAATAGTAGGTAAAATAGGTAGGACGATACAAATAGTGGTTTAGTCGTTGGGTTAACAGCTCGCGTTTAATCGAATCAATATCACCATCTAATTCATAGAGGTTACGCATAATGCGATTTCCCTGAAACCACTTTTTATCGGTTGATTGCAAATCAAATGAAGAGAGATCGAATACGATCTGTGACTTTGAGAACTTTGTGCGGCTAATAGTTTCCGAGCTCTTACTTTGTTGACCCGTTAGTTCACGTTCACTGCCAGCACCTTGCGTATAGTTGTAGCCATTAAATAATTCGAATTTTAAGTATCGATCGTTTAAAATCGTAAACATTCTGCCTGAATCGGCTATGGTTACTTCTTTGTTTCCATCATTTTTACGATGATCATAGACGATAACATTCTTTAAAGAGATATCGTCCGGAAATTTCTGATCAACTTTAATACTAATATCATTAATGCCATTATAAAATACTCCTTCGCGTAAATCGAGCGCTGGTTTTTTCTGTTTGATATCATACAGTAGGCTGTATGCTTCCAGGGCAGCCTTAGGCACCAGATTATTGTTGGCATAAAATGCAAATCCGGTTAGCACCAACACAAATAAAAAGAGGGGTCTCATGGCTCTTACCAGCGATACACCAGCACTTTTGATGGCGGTAAGTTCAAAGTGCTCTCCCAGATTTCCAAAAGCAATTAAGGAAGAAAGAAGAACAGCAAGTGGCATGGCAACGGGTGTCATGAAGATAGCAAAGTAGAAGAGCAATCGACCGATGACATCAAAACCTAATCCTTTACCAATAATGTCATCAAAGTACTTCAGCATGTGTTGGGTAAGCAGAATGAAAACAACGACCAGAAATGTCATAGTGAAAGGGCCTATAAAAGAACCCAATAGGAGTTTGTCGATTTTCTTCATGCGTGTTGCTTGGCGTCAAAAATAGAGCCAAGCACCAATTAATTCAACAACAAATAAGATTAGTACTACCCTCCTACTGTCTTGCGTAGATTGTCAATCAAACTATCCCACAAATCGTTGAGCTCTTTTAAATCATCGAAATCAGAATAATCTTGAATTTTTAAATAAACAGATTGAGTTAGTTCGTTAAATTCAAGACGTAACTCAAAGTAGGAAGGATCTTTTTCATCCGCTTCATTTTCGGGTAAGAATTCAAAACGAGCAAAATGGTTGGTGCGATGTGCTGCTAACTTGGCAATGTGCTCTTCATTATCCCATATAAACTTATAGGTTTTATTTTCATTGTTGATGGCAACGTCTTCGGCAAACCATTCTCCAAGACCACTGGCAGTCTGGATATACGGGTATAGCATCTTGATCGATGCGTGTATCTCGTAATCGGCTGTGAATAATTTCTTTTTTGCCATGCTTATGGTTGCCATACACAATCTTATGAGGATTGAATTTATAGTATTTTAAGGACTAAGCCAAACTAGGTTCGTGATAAGTGTAATAAATAGTGATTGGTTGTTAAAACATGGAAATGAAGTCATATCAATCCTGTTTAAATAGTAAGCGATAGAAGAGATAACAATAGACATACTCCTTCAATAGAGTATGAATCCAACGGAAGATGAATTTTCAGAATTAACTTCATTGAAATTGATAATT
>CAZQXC010000058.1:2998-14530 GCA_964597075.1 uncultured Roseivirgaceae bacterium
CCTTTCAGACAGCTTTCCAGTTTTAATCGTAGCGCGGGGGAGAGTTGAACTCCCGTCCGCCAGCTGGCGGATATGAATCCAACGGAAGATGAATTTTCAGAATTAACTTCATTGAAATTGATAATTCATGAAAGTACTATTCACCCAAAATAAAAAAGCTGCCCTTTCAGACAGCTTTCCAGTTTTAATCGTAGCGCGGGGGAGAGTTGAACTCCCGACCTTTGGGTTATGAATCCAACGCTCTAACCACCTGAGCTACCGCGCCATTTTATTACTACTGCAATCTTTTTTGAACCCCCGTCCGCCTGTGGCGGATATGAATCCAACGCTCTAATCCAATTGAGCCTGTCTGCCGCCAGGCAGGCTACCGCGCCATTTTATTACTACTGCAATCTTTTTTGAACCCTCGTCCGCCTGTGGCGGATATGAATCCAACGCTCTAATCCAATTGCGCCTGTCTGCCGACAGGCTACCGCGCCATTAATTGTTAAACCACTACTTCAGCGGTTTAAAGCCCGCAAACTTACAAAGATTGATAGTATTCTGCCAAACCTGATTTTTATTTTGCCTTGCGGAAAAATTAATCTAAATTCAAACACCTATGCGGACCATGGCAAAAAAGAAATTATTTACAGCCGATTATGAGATTCACGCCTCCATTAAGATGCTGTATCCGTATATTCAAACTGCTGGTGGATTATCGGAATGGTTTGCAGATAATGTGACTATCAACAATATTGATAAGACCTACAACTTTATCTGGGATCAGGAGGAGCATAAGGCCCGATTGGTATCCCATCGCACAAATCATTTCGCACGTTTTGAGTTTGTTCCCGAAAATGAGGAGGATGAAAAAGACCCTGCTTATTTTGAACTTCGCCTGGAATTTAACGAGGTTACCCAATCGGTCTATTTAAAAGTCACCGACTACTCCGACTTCGATGATTTGCGTGAGTTGAATGATCTCTGGGATAGTTTGGTAGAATTGCTTCGTAAAACCGTAGGCGGATAATCCATTTTTTAATACTTCAAGCCATTATCTTTGGCGTACTATTTGATTCTTTCCCAGGCGATTAATCCTGCATGAAAAAACTCGACAAGTTAATATTGTCCTCCTTTTTAGGTCCCTTTATACTCACATTTCTGGTGGTGGTTTTTATTCTGCTCATGCAGCACATGCTCAAGTACTTCGATGACATCATTGGCAAAGGCCTGGGCTTCGATGTTATCGGCCAATTGCTGTTTTATTTTGCAGTTTTCATGACCCCAGTGGCGCTGCCATTAGCGGTACTCCTTTCTTCGCTAATGACTTTTGGTGCATTAGGTGAGCATTTTGAGCTGACAGCAATAAAAAGCGCTGGCATATCACTCATCAGGACAATTCAACCCATTTTCTTCTTTGTTCTGATACTTACGGTATGTGCTTTTTATATTAACAATAATCTGGTTCCTAAGGCCGCGCTTGAGGCCTACAGTTTACTCTATGACATCAAACAAAAAAAGCCGGCTCTTGATCTGCGGGAAGGTACCTTCTATAATGGTATACCTGATATTAGTATTAAGGTGAATCAGAAATTCCCAGATGGTATTTCGCTTAAGGATGTGATCATTTATGATCATAGAAAACATGATGGCAACAAGGATGTAACCATTGCTGATTCCGGTAAGATGTATACAATACTAAATGAACGCTATCTGAAACTCGAATTATTTGATGGTTACAATTATACCGAGGGTACCAGTGCGGGTCAGGATTTTGTAGGAAAAAACGCACCTTATGGAACGGAAACATTAAGTCGAAATAAGTTTGCTAAAACGCAGGTAGTGTTTGATTTATCGTCATTCGGTTTAGTGCGAACCGATAAAAAGTGGTTTCAAGGTAATCGGATCATGCGCAACCTTGGTGAGCTTGATAATGACCTTGACTCTCTTAATCGGGATGTCCTTAACTATAAGATCAGTCACTACACCACCTACAAGACCTACTTCAACTACATTTCCAGAAACGATTCTGTTGCGCTTCCGCATGATTTAAATTCGTATAAAATAAAACGCGATTCCTTAACCCGGTTGTTATCCCTTGTTCAGGAAAAAGAAGCAACTGACGGGGCACTCGAACAACCGTTGCTCGCTGATTCTGTCTCACCGCAACAGGTTCCGTTACAGGACTCATCTTTGGTAGCCGTTGAAACCGTTAAACCTGTAAAGGAAAAACGATTACGTAGTTATGGAAAGGCTGCCCCGAAACAAATGGAAGTGTCAAGCCTTCCTCAAAAGATTGCGAAAAAGAAACCCATTGTTACAGACTCAGCACGGAGGGTAATGATTGATAGTATTATGTCTATTCCTGTTGAAAAGAGTGGCTACACCTCTGCAGTAAACAAAGCACGTGTAGTGAAATCGCAGTTGACAGGAGCCATAGGTACCCTTGACTTTTTTGCTATTGATGAACGGGTATTCCGAATTCAATGGCATAAAATTCTGGCTAGTTCATTGGCGTGTATTGCTATGTTTCTGATAGGTGCCCCGCTGGGTGCCATAATTAAAAAAGGCGGATTGGGGGTTCCTTTTCTGGTTTCAATACTGTTTTTTATAATTTACTATTTGCTCACCATGACAGGTGAGAAGTGGGCTAAACAAGGTATTGTAGATGTTGGTGTTGGTGTGTGGGCAGCCGATGTAATACTATTGATTGTAGGTCTTGTTTTTCTTCGTCAGGCGCGGATTGATGCCCGGCTTTTTGAGGCAGACTTTTACCTGGTGGTATATGATAAAGTCAGCCGATGGCTTTCTGCCCATGGAATTTTCAATGCACAGAATAAAGGAAATTGATGGGCATTTTTGGATATTTCAGCCTCATTAGCGTATCTTTGCCGGCTGAAACTAGAGTAAAAAACACACGATGTATTTAACCGCGGAAACAAAAAAAGAGCTGTTTAAGAAGCACGGAGCTGCTAAGACTGACAAAGACACCGGCTCAACGGAGTCGCAAATTGCCCTGTTTACCCACAGGATCAATCATTTAACTAGCCATTTGAAGGTTAATAAGAAGGATTTCTCCACCCAGAACGGCTTATTGAAGCTTGTTGGTAAAAGAAAGCGACTTCTGAATTATCTGCAGAATACGGATATCGCCAGATATCGGGCCGTTCTTGCCGATCTTGACCTAAGAAAATAACACACGATCTTTAACCATAGGGAACCTGCATCAAGGTTCCCTTTTTGCATTTTTAACAATATCCTAACTCTATTTTTTGAGGCACGGATTAACCTAATTTTTATGACACTAACTGTAACATCAAAAAGCTGTAAACTCCCTGATGGACGGGAGATCACCATCGAAACGGGTAAAATGGCCCGTCAGGCTGATGGTTCTGTTGTAGTACGTATGGGAAATACCATGTTGCTGGCCACAGTGGTATCCAGAGAAGAAGCTGCACCTGGCGTTGATTTCATGCCACTTTCGGTAGACTATCAGGAGAAGTTCGCTTCCACAGGAAAAATCCCCGGAGGTTTTCTCAAACGCGAAAGCAGACTTTCTGATTATGAAATTTTGATCAGCCGTTTAGTTGACCGTGCGTTAAGACCCTTGTTTCCAAGCGATTTTCATTCAGAAACTCAAGTGAGTATTACACTCATTTCCGGAGATTCAAACGCCTTGCCTGATTCATTGGCAGCCTTTGCTGCGTCCGCGGCATTGTCTATTTCAAATATTCCGTGGGGTGGCCCAATTTCTGAAGTACGTGTGGTACGCGTTGACGGAAAGCTTATTATTAATCCAACCCTGGCAGATAAGGAGCGGGCGGATATCGATCTGATTGTTGCTGCTTCCCTTGAAAATATTTTGATGGTGGAAGGAGAGATGAAAGAAGTAAGCGAAGATGATATGCTCGAAGCATTAAAGCTTGCGCACGATGCTATTAAAGTTCAATGTCAAGTTCAATTGGATTTAGCTAAGGAGCTTGGAAAAACGGAGAAGCGGACCTATAGTCATGAAGTGAACGATGAAACCCTGCGTGAAGAGCTAACCAACTTACTATACCCCAAAGTATACGAGACTGCCCGTAAGCAGATCAAAGACAAAAAATTACGTGGAAAGGCATTCAAACAAATTATTGAAGATTATTTAGCTTCCTTACCGGAAGACACAACGATTGACCAGGGTCTGGTTAAGCGTTATTATCACGATATAGAGAAAAAAGCAGCACGCGATCTTGTATTGAATGAGGGAATTCGTTTAGATGGTCGTAATACTAAGGAAATCAGGCCAATATTCAGTGAAGTTGATATTTTACCTTCAGCTCATGGTTCAGCACTTTTTACCAGGGGTGAGACACAATCACTTACTACCGTAACCCTTGGAACAAAGCTGGATGAGCAGATGGTGGATGGTGCTATGTTTGAAGGCTCTAACAAATTTATACTCCATTATAACTTCCCAGGCTTTTCAACGGGTGAAGTGAAGCCAAACCGTGGACCGGGAAGAAGGGAAGTAGGACATGGAAATCTTGCCTTGCGTGGGTTGAAGTATGTCATACCTCCCGACACGGAGAATCCCTATACAATTCGTATTGTTTCCGATATTCTTGAATCAAATGGATCATCTTCTATGGCCACCGTGTGCGCTGGTTCATTGGCATTGATGGATTCTGGTATTCCGGTAAAAGGCCCTGTTTCTGGAATTGCGATGGGTATGATTTCCGATTCGAAGACCGGAAAGTATGCTATCCTTTCCGATATTCTTGGTGATGAAGATCACTTGGGTGATATGGATTTCAAAACTACCGGAACAGAAAAGGGAATGACTGCCTGCCAGATGGATTTGAAAGTGGATGGTCTTACCTATGATGTATTGAAAGAAGCACTTCTTCAAGCTAAAGATGGCCGCCTGCATATTCTTAACGAAATGAAGAAGACCTTATCGGCCTCTAAGGCTGATCTCAAGCCACATACACCACGTGCAGAGACTGTGGTAATTGAGAAAGAAATGATTGGTGCGATTATAGGCCCCGGAGGTAAAGTTGTTCAGGATATTCAAAACACAACAGGAGCTACGGTAGTTATTGAGGAAGTAAATGGTAAAGGTATTGTTAACGTGTTTGCTACCAGCAAAGAGGTAATGGATGCCGCCTTAAGAAGAATCCGGGCTATAGTAGCCGTACCCGAAATTGGTCAGGTGTATGATGGCAAAGTTAAATCGATTATGCCTTTTGGTGCCTTTGTAGAATTTATGCCCGGTAAGGATGGTTTGCTCCACATTTCAGAAATTAAGTGGGAGCGCTTGGAAACTATGGAGGGCGTAATGGAAGTGGGTGAAGAGGTAAAAGTTAAACTGGTAGAAGTAGACAAAAAAACGGGTAAGTTCCGTCTTTCCCGTAAAGCGTTGTTACCTAAACCACCACGACCAGAGACCGCAAAGGCTGAATAATTGTATGGCTTGTTGACAGGAACTATCTTTCTGCTCTATATTGTTACACCACTTAACATTTAGAATCTGATGAGGCAGCTTAAGATCAGCAAACAGATTACGAATAGGGAGAGTCAGTCCCTGGATAAGTATCTTCAGGAGATTGGTAAGGTTGATTTACTTACCCCTGATGAGGAGGTTGATTTAGCTAAACGGATTAAGGCGGGCGATCAGATTGCACTCGAAAAGCTTACCAAAGCAAACCTTCGTTTTGTGGTATCGGTTGCGAAGCAATATCAGAATCAGGGTTTGTCATTGGGTGATCTGATTAATGAAGGAAATCTGGGCCTTATCAAAGCCGCCCAGCGATTTGATGAAACACGTGGTTTCAAGTTTATATCCTATGCCGTATGGTGGATTCGTCAATCGATACTTCAGGCATTGGCTGAGCAATCACGCATCGTTCGTTTGCCCTTGAATCGTGTAGGTTCACTTAATAAGATTTCAAAAACATTCTCTGAGCTTGAGCAGAAGTATGAACGCGAACCTTCTCCGGAAGAATTAGCGGAAGTACTGGAAGTAACAACCGCAGAAGTTGTAGATACCATGAAGATTTCAGGCCGTCATGTATCCATGGATGCCCCGTTTATTCAAGGTGAAGAAAACAGTTTGCTCGATGTTCTTGAAAACGACAGCGAAGAAACTCCTGATTCGGGTTTGATGAACGACTCTCTTCGTAGAGAAGTTCAGCGGGCTTTGTCAACATTAACTCAACGTGAAGCAGATGTTATAACCCTTTACTTCGGCCTAAACGGTGAACATGCCATGACGCTGGAGGAGATCGGTGAGAAGTTTAATCTCACCCGCGAACGGGTACGTCAAATTAAAGAGAAAGCTATAAGAAGGCTTCGTCATACCTCCAGAAGTAAGGCTTTAAAACCTTACCTGGGTTAATAATAGTATAATGCATTCCATTTGAAGGGCCTCAAAGCAAATGCGGGCCCCTTGGTTTTAACAATTAAGTTTTATGTCTGATACAGTAAAAGTGTTGATTATTGGTTCTGGTCCTGCTGGCTATACAGCCGCTATTTATGCAGCGCGTGCCGGACTTAACCCCATATTATATACGGGAGGTCAGCCGGGAGGACAGCTCACTACCACCAACGATGTGGAGAACTTTCCAGGTTACCCCGATGGGATTAACGGCCCGCAGATGATGGTTGATCTACAAAAACAAGCTGAGCGTTTCGGGACTAAAATAAGTTATGGATTAGTTACATCGGTTGATTTCTCGGGCTATCCGCATAAAGTCACAATAGACGAAAAGGAAGTGATTGAAGCAGAGACGGTGATCATAGCCACTGGAGCAACAGCTAAATATCTGGGCATTCCTTCAGAAGAAAAATTTGCCAACAAAGGTGTGTCGGCTTGTGCCGTTTGTGATGGATACTTTTACCGCGGTCGGGAAGTGGCGGTTGTCGGTGCTGGTGATTCGGCTGCTGAAGAGTCAACTTACCTCGCGAAGCTTTGTACAAAGGTTCATTTGATTGTAAGACGTGATGAGATGCGTGCTTCAAAAATTATGCAGGCACGTGTCAAGAATACGCCCAATATCGAAATACATTGGAACACTGAAACCGATGAGATAGTAGGGGATGATAGTGGCGTTACCGGTGTTCGGATCATTAACAATAAAACGGGGGAGAAAAAGGAGTTGGCTATACAGGGATTTTTCCTTGCTATCGGACATAAACCTAATACCGATATTTTCAAAGACTATATCGACATGGACGAAACTGGTTATATTAAAGTACAGCCGGGAAGTACCAAAACAAATGTTGAGGGTGTGTTTGCCGTTGGAGATGCTGCCGATAAAGTATATCGCCAGGCTGTAACCGCGGCAGGTACAGGTTGTATGGGTGCCCTCGATGCGGAGAAATTTCTTGCAGCCAAGGAAGCTGAATTAGTCGGCTAGTCTATACATTCATTATGAAACTCGATATCCTCGTATTTGCTGCCCACCCTGACGATGCCGAGTTGTGTTGTGCCGGGACTATGGCTAAGCATTTAAGTCTGGGCCATAAGGTAGGTATTGTTGATTTTACAAAAGGGGAGTTGGGTACACGCGGAACCTCGGAAATTCGGGAGAAAGAAGCAGCCAAAGCTTCAGAAATACTCAACTTATCGGTACGTGAAAACCTTGGATTAGCCGATGGCTTCTTTCGTAACGATGAAGCCCATCAGCGCGTGGTTATCACTGCTATTCGTAAATACCAGCCCGAGATTGTTCTGGCCAATGCTATTTACGACCGCCATTCTGATCATGGCAGGGCATCAGATTTGGCGGCCGATTCCTGTTTTCTATCCGGATTAGCTAAGGTTGAAACGAAGCTGGAAGGTAAGATCCAGCAGGCCTGGAGACCGAAAGCGGTGTATCATTATATCCAAAGCCAGTTTATTGAGCCTGATTTCATTGTTGACATCTCTGATTTCTGGGAAGTAAAGCTGGCTTCCTACATGGCCTATAAGAGTCAGATGTACGATCCTCACAGCAAAGAGCCAGAGACCTACATTTCAAAACCTGAATTTCTAAAACTTATCGAGGCCCGCGCTATTGAGTTAGGGCATGCCATTGGAGCAAAGTATGGTGAAGGGTTTACGCTTCGAGGGTATCCGGGGGTTCGCAGTCTTTTTGATTTGATCTAATTATAGGTTTTACTTTAGGGTGCTAACCTGCTAATTCTCCATTGATTATTGTCTTTCGTATAAAGTATTCTATCATGCAATCGGCTTGGCCTCCCTTGCCAGAATTCAATCATTAAAGGTTCAACTTCATACCCGCCCCATTGTTTTGGGCGGGGTAGTGGATCTTCATGCTCAAATCGCTTTTCAATCTCCTTAACCCGTTCTTCCAATATTGCCCTGTTGGCAATCGCCAGACTTTGTGGTGATGACCAGGCCCCAATCTGAGAGGGACGCGGGCGACTTTGAAAATATTCATCGGAACGCTTATCATCAAGTCTGGACACAACTCCTTCAATTCTTACCTGACGTTCCAATTCCGGCCAAAAGAATGTAAGCGCGCATGCCGGATGGTGGTTCAGATGTTTCCCTTTTTGGCTCTGATAATTTGTATAGAACACAAACTTTGAGTCTTCAACGCCCTTTAGAAGTACCATTCGTCCAGCAGGATTACCACGTTCATTTACGGTAGCCAGGTGCATGGCTGTGGGTTCGGGCAATTTAGCGGCCAACGCCTCACTAAACCATGTAGAGAACTGCTCAATAGGGTTGGGGTGTACAGAAATAACATCTAGTGACGCTTTGCTGTACTCTGTGCGGATGGAGGAAATGCTTGACATAGGCGGACGTAATATTCAGGCGAAAGTTCACCTAAAAGAATAAAATTTGCATCGTAGCATTACAAGTATTTTATTGATCCCGGTTAAGGAGCAATTACGTGGAATTTTTCAATTACAAGAACAAAATTAAGCCCGAACGGGGACGATTACTTATATCTGAACCTTTTCTGCCCGATCCTAATTTCGAGCGAACTGTAGTGTTGTTGTGTGAGCATAATGAAGAAGGCTCATTTGGGTTTGTGCTGAACAAACCCTCCATAATGAAGGCCGGTGATGTTATGGATGAGTTGAAAAACTTCGATCACGAGATTTATGTAGGGGGCCCTGTACAGCAGGATACCCTTCATTTTATTCACCGTACTGAATCTGTTGAAAACGGAGTGGAGATATTAAAAGGTATTTATTGGGGTGGCACATTCGACCAGGTATTGAGTCTGGCGGATACCCATCAATTGTTTCCTGCCGATATCAAATTCTTTCTGGGGTATAGTGGCTGGGATGCCGGGCAATTGGAGGAAGAATTAGATCAGAATTCGTGGATTGTTTGCAACTTTGTTTCTGAAGACCTTCTCTTTGAAACTGAACCATCATTAATGTGGAAAAAAGCGCTTGAAAACATGGGTGGCAGGTTTTCCGTTTACTCTAACTACCCGGTTGACCCCCGGCTCAATTAGGGCAATTTTAGTAACTTTACTGCTCGAACAGATATTTATTGAACACCATGGAATTGGAGAACGAAAAAACAGCGGAGTTGGAAGATGTGCGTGAGGCCGGGATGAGTGAAAGCCATGGCGAACCTACTATTTTAAATACTGAAGCCGATTTGGCCGATCATGCCGAGGAGACGCATGACGATCAGGACAATCCTGACTACACCAAACTGACAAAAGCTCAGTTGGTTGATTTGGTAAAAGATCTGGTTAAGGAAACTGATATAAAGAGGGCTGACGGCCAACTGCGAAATATTAAACCGTTGATCGATGAGTTCCGGGATCAGGAACGCACGCAGGCACTCAATAGATTTATCCTGGATGGTAGTAACCCTGATGACTTTGAATACCGGGGTGATGAATTAGACTCCAGTTTCGATGCTATACTGAAAGCCTTTCGCGATAAACGCAATCAGCTTATACGCAGTCAGGAAGATCAGAAAAATGAAAACCTGAGAAGAAAGCAAGAGTTGTTGGAGAAACTCCGTTCACTCACCGATTCGCAGGATGTAAAAGATCAGTTCGGCCAGTTTAAAGAATTACAGAAGGAATGGAAAACCATCGGGCAGGTGCCGGGTACGCAGGCCAAAACTCTTTGGGCAAATTACCATGCTTTGGTCGATCGCTTCTATGATAATCAAAGCATTTATTTTGAACTTAAGGAACTCGATCGCAGGAAGAACCTTGAAGCCAAAATTGAACTTTGTGCGCGTGCAGAAAAATTAAATGAAGTATCCGAGATACGTGATGCGGTGCGTGAATTGAATGAACTACACCATGAGTTCAAACACATCGGCCCTGTGCCGATGGAGGATAAAGAAAATGTATGGCAGCGTTTCAAGGCAGCATCCGATGTGGTGTATTCCAGAAGGGATGAGTTTGTAAAATCACTGAACCAGGAATTGGCCGCCAACTTTGCCCTTAAGCAGTCCCTGGCCGATGAAGTACAAAACTTTGCGGCCTTTCATTCCGATCGTATAAAAGAGTGGAACCAGAAAACTAAGGAGATCCTTGAGCTTCAAAAGAAGTGGGAAGTAAAAGGAGCGTTGCCCCGCACCAAGGCAAAGGACCTGAACAAAAAATTCTGGACTGCCTTCAAAGCTTTTTTTGCCAGTAAGAACGCCTTTTTTAAGAAACTTGATGCTGAGCGTTCACAAAATCTGGAAAAGAAAAACCAGCTATTGCAACGTGCCCTGGAACTAAAAGAGAGTACAGAATGGATTAAAGCTACCAATGAGCTTAAAAACCTTCAGCAGCAGTGGAAAGATATCGGACCTGTTCCTGAAAAGCTTCGTGAGAAGATATACCAGGAGTTTAAACAAGCGTGCGATTTTTTCTTTGAGAATCGCAGATCGGAGCAGGGTAGAAAAGATAATGAGCAAGTTGACAACCTGAAAGCAAAGGAAGAAGTGTGTGCTCAACTTGAAAAGCATGCCATGGAGAACACTGCTAATACAGAACTGTTAAAGCAGTTGGAAAATCAGTTTGACGGTATCGGTTTTGTTCCTAAAAAGGACATGTCCGCTATTCGCACGCGCTACCACCAGGCTGTAGAGAAGTTTGTTAGCATGCTGCAAGGTATTTCGGGAGATGAAAAGAGCAAATTGGTGTTGGAAAACCAGCTGCAGGATTTGAAGAACGATCCGATGGCCGATCAGAAGATTTACCATAAGGAGCAGGCCATCCGCAAGAAGATGCAGAAGGTAGAAAATGATATAGCGGTATGGCGCAATAACCTGGAGTTTTTTGCCCGGGCTAAGAACGGTGAAAAAGTACGTGAGGAGTTCAACGCCAAAATTGAGGAGGCCAGCGACCACCTTAAACAGTTAAAGCAGCAAATCAAGCTGCTGCGTACAGTTTCTTGACTCGGCATTTGCAAAGAACAAACCATACCTTATTTTTGCACCTCCTAATTCGCCTCCTTACCTGCCTGCCGGCAGGCAGGGCTCAGCTGGTAGAGCAACTGACTTATAATCAGTAGGTAAAACCAGAATTATTTCGCCTCCTTAGCTCAGCTGGTAGAGCAACTGACTTGTAATCAGTAGGTCGCTGG
>CAZQXC010000059.1:0-14327 GCA_964597075.1 uncultured Roseivirgaceae bacterium
AAGGAGAAGCAACATTTCCATTACCTTGATCGCCCACAAAGTTCATCCCATAATCAGCTATATCAAAATCCTTCCCGGTAACATTCAGAACCAGGAAATCATCATCAGCATCTGTACCAAATACATCGAAATCAAGTGACTCATAAATTTTCTTAGTCACCTCAATGTACTTTTCCTGAAACTGCTGAAGGTTGGAACTGATAACCGGATCGGCATTACCCGGTAGTTTAATAGAAAGATTAAAGGTGAGCGTATCCGGGTTTGCAGTTAAGCACTGATCGCGATCTTCAACAATAACCTGAATTTTAAACTGTGTCTTTTGGGTAAAGTCAAATACATCGCAGCGCGAATCCCAGGTGAACAATCCATTTAACTGACCGGGTTGGGAAGGATCGAGATCAAGGGTCATACCCACGTTGGAGAATAAAAACCCATCGACTAACACAAATACATCCAGTTGATCCTGATCGGCATCTATAGCCTGAATAGGAATGCTGACCAACGGATCTCCTTCGTTAATAAGAATCGTTTGATTAGGGGTAACAAACTGAGGTGGATTATTCGGTGGTGGTTGTACAAAAACATTTACCACCAACGTGTCAGAAAGCGGTAAACTGCAGGCATCATCAAAAGCGATGATTCCTACCTGATAATGACCTCCTGGCACCAACGGGCACTCGGGAAAGCAAATGGTAAAATCTGCTACACTGCCGTTTATGAGTGTTGCCGTACTCACCGTTGGCAATAAGTCATTTAAATACCGGGTGGAGTTTCTAAAGTTCAACGGCAGTACCCGTATGTTGACTTTCTCCTGAAAATTATCTTCTGCTTTTTGAGAATCAGTGTCTGTTACCTTTACCTCCACACAACGATCACTATCTGTTGTGGCATTAGGAAAGTTAACCGCTAGTGTCTGGTTAGGTTGACTGTAGGTCGTTGCGCCTTTCTTTCGACCAACAATTTGCGGGGGTTCAGCTACCGGGCAAGCATCCACCACTAACATTTGAAAGTCACGTCTTACTTCACCAATTTTTACACCATCGCGAAATTCCTCGCACTTCACCGCAAAGACATACAAAGCTACACCAGTTAGAGGAGGTGTTACCGTAAGAAATCCATCATCACTGATTTGCAAATCGGGTGATCCCCCAGTTATTCGCTGAAGACTATAGTCTGGACGCCACAGCACATCCGGATATGGACCTGGTCGCGGCAGTCCTCCAGGTGGAAGGGCATCAGGTGTAAGCGTATTTAAGGGCGTTACTATAGAATATACCAATGAATCTCCATCATCATCCGTACCGGCAAAATCAACATAATATTTTTTCTGTGGGCAAGCGTAGTCATTTAAAGGAGGGAAAAGTCGTGGAGAGGAGTTAATGAAAGGTTCGCCATTTTTTACGACCGGGGGAAATTCAAGGTAAAAAGTTTGCCCTGCATTGCGATTGCTTAAGGCTGGATCCTCGCTGTAAATATTTGCGATCTGATAATTTCTACAGCATCGTTCCCACGATATGTAATACCCTTCCGGATCATTAAAGTCATTATCCGCTAATGTGATAATACTGCTGTAAATGATTTTTGAAGTTATAATTTCACCATTGGAACAATCTGGTTGCGTATACTCTACATTACTTATGCTGAATTGCGATAACCGGATGCTGTTAAACATAATGGCATTATCCCGTTTTCGGAATATCCGCACGTCAGCAAATGGATCTTTGGCTCCTTGTAATCCATTTACTTCATCAAAATATAGTATCAGGTTTAGCCTGTAAGTATTTCCGGAGACATGGATCAACTCAAATTCGCCCCCCACTATGTGCGAGGCTCGGGCTGGCAAAGCAGCTAAAAAGACCAGAAGTGAAAGAATTGCAACTCTCATAACAACAACACGATTCGAAAGATATGAAAACACATTCAACCATAAAATACCCCTATTTGGTTAATTTGCCGCCATGAAAAAGGGAACCATTCTGGAAGCTATTTATTTGGAGAACATGGCCGCAGAGGGAAAGTGCGTAGCCCGTTTGGATGGGAAAGTGTTATTTGTTAATGGTGGGGCCCCTGGAGACACCGTGGATGTTGAGGTAACCAAAATCAAGAGCAACTTCCTGGAAGGAAGGGCTGTTCGATTACTAAAAGCATCCGGGCATCGTGTAGAACCAGTTTGCTCCCATTTTGGATTTTGTGGCGGTTGTAAATGGCAACACATAAACTATCTTACACAACTTCAATACAAACAGCAGCAGGTTATTGATAACCTCCAACACCTGGGGGGCTTAACCCTACCGCAAATCAATACGATAATTCCATCAGCCAAAACCGAATTTTATCGGAACCGGTTAGATTTTAGTGCCTCTGCCATGCGGTGGTTAACGCATGAAGAACTTAAATCAGACACCCCTTTTGGCGAACCTGCCTTGGGTTTTCATGTACCTAAAAGTTTTGATAAGGTTTTTGACGTTCAGGCCTGCTACCTGCAACCGGAACCCAGTAATGCTATACGATTAGCCATAAAGGAAATTTGTTTGCGCGAAAACATTACATTCTTTGATCTGCGCAAGCAAACCGGATACCTACGCACAGTTACCATCCGAACAGCCAGCACCGGTGAAGTTATGGTAATTATTCAGGTGGCCTTCGATAATCCTGAGTGGCTTGCGCTACTAGTAGATGAGTTGGGTGAACGCTTTCCGCAGATCACCTCCTTGCTGTATGCCATTAACACAAAACGTAACGATACCTTTCAGGATCAGGATATCATTACCAGGAAGGGGCAATCGTACATTACTGAATCGATGTTAACCCCTGATGGAGCAAGCACTCTCCAGTTTCGCATCGGTCCGAAATCATTTTATCAAACCAATTCCGATCAGGCTTATCAACTATATAAAGTAGCGTGCAAGCTTGCCGATTTAAAAGGTGACGAACTCGTTTACGACTTATACACGGGTACCGGCACCATTGCGAATTTTGTTGCAGGTCAGGCAAAAAAAGTAATTGGGCTTGAGTATGTGGAGGCAGCTATTGAAGATGCAAAGATCAATTCCTCGATCAATGGAATTTCGAACACTGAGTTTTATGCCGGTGATATGAAAGATCTATTGGATGAAGAGTTTCTAAACATTCACGGCAAACCTGATGTAGTCATTACCGATCCACCCCGGGCTGGCATGCACGAAGATGTTTGTAAGATGTTGCTCCAGACAGCGCCTCATAAAATTGTGTATGTAAGTTGCAATCCGGCAACACAGGCTCGCGATTTAAAAATACTCTCAGCAAAATACAGAATTGAAGTCGTGCAACCGGTGGATATGTTCCCGCATACTATGCATGTTGAAAACGTAGTGAGCCTTGTGCTGATCTAATCAATGGGCTGAAGCTTGCATGTAAAATGACGGAGCATCGGAGTTTCGAATACAATCTTTAATCCTTTGGTCTTCTTTTTTTCACGGATAAGTTCATCGAATAACTCAAGTACAAAATCAATATGACTTTGTGTATATACCCTCCTTGGTATAGCCAGGCGAACAAGATCCATGGCGGATGGAATAAGCCTCCTTTGGGTATCATATTTTCCAAACATCAGCGAGCCTACTTCTACTGCCCGTATGCCGCCCACTTTATAAAGTTCACACACCAATGCTTGCCCAGGATACTGATCAACTGGAATATGCGGATAGAAGGAGCGCGCGTCAATATACACGGCATGACCACCGATGGGTCGCATCACCGGAACACCTTTCGCGTGAAGCCCTTCACCCAGGTACTCAGTACTTTTAATCCGGTAGGTGAGATAACCAGGAGCAAACACTTCTTTTAACCCAATGGCAATCGCTTCCATATCCCTACCCGATAAACCACCATACGTAGTATATCCTTCTGTAATGATCAACAAGTTGGTGCATTGTTGTGCTAGTTCCCCATCGTTCATAGCCAAGAAGCCTCCCATATTTACCAAGGCATCTTTCTTCGCGCTCATTACAGCTGCATCTGCCAGCCGAAACATGGCACAGGCAATTTCATAATCCGTTTTCTGTGCATATCCCTCTTCGCGATGGCGGATGAAATAGGCGTTCTCAGCAATGCGACAACAATCCAGTACAAATAATACCTTATGCTGCTTGCAAATTCGGTTTGCCTCGCTGGCATTTGCCATACTAACCGGTTGTCCGCCTCCAGAATTATTCGTTACCGTTAAAATAACAGCGCCAATATTTTCTCTGCCTTTTTGTAGAATTAATTCTTCCAACCGATGGGTATCCATATTCCCTTTAAAAGGATGGATGAGAAATGGATCCAATCCCTCATGGATGGGTATGTCTATGGCTTCAGCACCGGTAAATTCTATGTTCGCCCGGGTGGTATCAAAATGTGTATTGCTCAAAAATACTTTTTCTTTTCCGCCAATCGTTCCGTACAAGATCCGTTCGGCAGCTCTTCCCTGATGCGTAGGTAAGATATGTGCGTACCCCGTTAAATCGTGTATTGCCTGATAAAGATGTTCCCAGCTTTTCGCCCCGGCATACGATTCATCTGCATCCATCATAGCCGCCCATTGAGCACTGCTCATGGCTGAGGTTCCCGAGTCGGTCAAAAAATCAAACGTAACCTGACTGGCGTGAAGTAAAAATGGATTATAGTGAGCCTCCTTCAAATAGCGCTTACGCGCTTCCCGGGTAGTCATCGGTAATGGCTCTACCGACTTAATCCGAAAGGGCTCAATGATTACGTTATTATGCTCAGCAAACATGGCAATAGCAGTTTTATACAAGACGTAAGAAAATGACAAAACAAATCTTAAACTATGATCTATATCAGTCTTTCTAATGAACTTAGATTCTATTTTTCATTCGCTAATTAAAGCCTTATGAAAATCAGAAAATCCTGGGCGGAGCCTTTCAAAATCAAAATGGTGGAGTTAATAAAAATGACCACCCCAAAGCATCGGTTAAAATCTATTAAAGAAGCCGGATACAATACCTTTCTATTAAAATCTGAAGATGTCTACATCGACTTGCTAACTGATTCAGGCACTTCAGCAATGAGTGACCAGCAATGGGCGGGGATAATGCTGGGTGACGAAGCCTATGCCGGAAGTCGTAATTTTTATAACCTGGAAAAAGCAGTTCAGGATGTTTATGGGTATAAGTACCTAATTCCAACCCATCAGGGCCGTGGTGCTGAGCACATCATTTCGCAAATACTGATCAAGAAAGGCGATATTATTCCTGGTAATATGTACTTCACCACTACTCGCCTTCACCAGGAGCTTGCCGGTGGAACATTTGTTGATGTGATTGTTGATGAAGCCCATGACCCAAAAAGTGAATTTCCGTTTAAAGGAAATATTGATTTGCAAAAACTAGAAGATGTCATCAAAAAGCACGGGGCAGAAAAAATTCCGTACGTATGCATGGCCACAACAGTAAACATGGCCGGTGGTCAGCCGATCTCCATGGAGAACCTGAAAGCCCTTCGAAAGCTAACCCAAAAACACAACATCCGCATTATTCATGACATGACGCGTGTGGCTGAAAATGCATATTTAATAAAGGAACGTGAAAAAGGATATGCCAACCGAAGCATTGCATCACTGGTTAAAGAAATTTGTTCCTACACGGATGGCGCCACCATGAGTGCCAAGAAAGATGCCTTGGTTAACATTGGTGGTTTCTTAGCCCTAAACGAATGGGAAGTGTTTGAAGAAGCCCGCAACATGGTAGTCATCTATGAAGGATTACACACTTATGGCGGATTGGCCGGTCGGGATATGGAAGCCATGGCGATTGGAATTCGTGAATCGGTCGACTACGATCACATGCACGCACGCATCGGACAGGTACTCTACCTTGGTGATAAACTAATTGAAGCTGGTGTTCCGATTGTTCATCCCATCGGATCGCACGGTGTATTCCTGGACGCCAGCGCCATACTAAGCCATATTAAACAGGATCAATATCCAGCACAGACACTTGCTGCAGAACTCTATATCAACTCAGGTGTACGCAGTATGGAGCGTGGTATTGTGTCGGCAGGAAGAAATAAGAAAACCGGGAAAAACTATTATCCGAAACTGGAACTTGTGCGGCTTACCATTCCGCGAAGAGTATACACACAAGCACACATGGATGTTGTTGCCGAATCCGTTATCGATGTCTATGAAAATCGGAAAAAAATAAAAGGACTGAAGATGATTTATGAACCTAAGTACCTGCGCTTCTTTCAGGCAAGGTTTGAACCTTTTAAATAATTCAATTCAACCGATTGCTTTCACAGTATAGCAATTCCATATCATTGATAAGAGTGAGATGTAACTTCAGATTATGTTCATTTCTCTAAACAACTTCTATATTTGATTCACTACCTAACATTCGTTTTGATAAATTTTTTTATCGCATTTTAGTTGAACGATAGAATTTTATTCCGCACTATTGCATCACGTCAATAGAAAATGAAGTTACACGCACACACAATATCAGGCATCAGCAACCACATCAGTGGAGTGTCCGGTATACTTGTGCTGGTCATTATCGTCATTATTAACCGGGCATCGGGGCGATGGTGATTTGACTCTATAATATAGAAACAAACAGAAACCGCCTCGATGAAAATCGGGGCGGTTTTGTTTTGAATAGATCGATACAAACTAACAGTTGTTTACCCTTATGTACTACACCAAGAATACCATACTCTACCTGAATGGTAAGTTCATCAAAGCGGCAGATGCTACTACCGACTTATATAGTCAAACCCTCCATTACGGTTACGGAGCCTTCGAGGGCATTCGTGCCTATAACACTACACAGGGAACAAAAATTTTTAAAGCCTATGAACATTATGAACGCTTACGTCATAGTTGCATTTCTGTAGGCATTCCTTTCGACTATGATACGGAATCACTTATCCAGGTAACGTATCAACTTTTGGAGAAAAATAAATTAAAAGATGCGTACATACGTCCGCTGGTGTATTGCAGCCCCAATATGTCACTCACCGCGCCCAAGGAAGTTTTCATCATGATTGCCGTTTGGGAATGGGGAAAATACCTTGGAAGCAACCTGCTTAAACTTTGCTTCTCATCCTATCAACGTCCTAACCCCAACTCGGTGAAAGTAGATGCAAAAATCACGGGGCATTATGTTAACTCCATACTTGCCACCAGCGAAGCCAAAGTACGCGGTTATGATGAAGCATTGATGCTCGACATGCATGGTCATGTTGCCGAAGCACCGAGCGCTAACTTCTTTCTTGAAAAAAATGGTGTGCTACACACGCCTCTTCAAGGGCATATACTTCCCGGTATTACCCGGCAAACCGTTATCAACATATGTAAAGAACTGGACATCTCCGTTCAGGAACGTAATATCAAACCCGAAGAACTTCATGATGCCGACAGTGCCTTTCTGTGCGGCACCGCAGCTGAAGTGATCGGCATTGAATCGGTAGATGCAAAACCGTTTGCACGTGAATGGCACGATAGTTTGGGTGTAATCATCCAGGAAGCTTACCAGGCACAGGTGCTGGATAAGTCATTTAGTCATGTGATTATCTAGACATAAGTAGTAAGATGTAAGTAGTAAGATAATAATGTCATTAAATAAATACAGTCGTACCATCACACAAAACCCAACCCTGCCGGCATCGCAGGCCATGCTGTATGGTATTGGGTTAACCGAACACGATCTTACCAAAGCACAGGTAGGGATTGTGAGTACAGGTTTCGATGGCAACACCTGCAACATGCATCTGAACAAACTGGCAGAAGAAGTGAAGACCGCAGTGTGGGATAATGAGTTGGTGGGCTTGATCTTCCATACCATTGGCGTTAGTGATGGCATTAGCAACGGTACGGAAGGCATGCGTTATTCGCTGGTGAGCCGCGAAGTCATTGCCGACTCCATCGAAACGGTGTGTGGCGCACACTATTATGATGGATTGATTGCGGTAGTCGGTTGCGACAAAAATATGCCGGGCTCGCTTATCGCGATAGGTCGTTTAAATCGTCCGGCCATAATGGTATATGGCGGAACTATTGCTGGTGGAAACTGGAAAGGAAAAGAACTCAACATCGTTTCTGCTTTTGAAGCTTTGGGAGAAAAGTTGGCCGACAAATTATCGGATGAAGATTATAAAGGCATTATACAAAATTCTTGTCCCGGTGCGGGCGCCTGCGGTGGTATGTATACTGCCAACACGATGGCCTCGGCTATTGAAGCATTGGGCATGGCGTTACCGTATTCCTCATCCAACCCTGCGTTGAGTAAAGAAAAATCGAATGAGTGTAATGATGCAGGTAAAGCTATTCACAATCTGCTGAACCTCGATTTAAAACCCCGCGACATCATGACGCGTAAGGCATTTGAAAATGCGTTGACCATTGTGATGGCATTGGGTGGAAGTACCAACGCTGTATTGCATTTGATTGCCATGGCCAAAGCAGTGGGAATAAAAATCACCCAGGAAGATTTTCAAACCATCTCCGATAAAACTCCGGTGCTGGCCAACTTAAAACCAAGCGGTCAGTATTTAATGGGCGATGTTCATCGCGTAGGTGGTGTGCCTGCCGTGATGAAATATTTACTCAGCAAAGGATACCTGCATGGCGATTGTATTACCGTTACCGGAAAAACCATTGCCGAAAATGTTGAGCATGCAGCTATTCTGAATTTTGAGGCACAGGATGTTATTGCTCCCGTTGAAAAACCAATCAAGGCAACGGGACATATTCAGATTCTGTATGGCAATCTGGCGGAGAAAGGATCGGTAGCCAAGATCAGCGGAAAAGAAGGCGATGCCTTTAAAGGAAAGGCGCGTGTCTTCAACGGAGAATTCGAACTCATCGAAGGTATCCAACAAAAAAAAGTAAAGGAAGGTGATGTGGTCGTTATTCGCTATGTCGGACCGAAAGGAGCACCCGGCATGCCGGAAATGTTAAAACCTACCTCAACCATTATTGGTGCAGGCCTTGGCAAAAGCGTTGCGTTGATTACCGATGGAAGGTTCTCCGGTGGCACGCATGGCTTTGTAGTAGGCCACATTACTCCCGAAGCCTTTGATGGCGGAACACTCGCATTGGTAGAAAACGATGACTGGATTGAAATCGATGCGAAGCAACATCGCATCAATTTGGTGGTGGATGATGCCACCATCGCCAAACGTAAAGCCTCATGGAAACAACCTGCCCTTCGCGTAAAAAGCGGAGTGCTTTTTAAATATGCCAAACAAGTAAAAACAGCAGCCGATGGATGCGTTACTGACGAAGTATAAAAACTCTAGTAAATCAACTGTTGAGCGGAAGAAACAAATCTCCGGTTCGGAAGCATTGTTACGATGCTTAGTGGCTGAAGGTGTAGATACCATGTTTGGCTATCCGGGTGGTGCTATCATGCCGGTGTATGACGCACTCTATTCTTACAGTGATCAGCTAAAACACATTCTCGTTCGTCATGAACAAGGCGCTATTCATGCAGCACAAGGGTATGCACGTGTATCCGGCAAAGTAGGTGTAGCACTGGCAACTTCCGGTCCCGGTGCAGCCAATCTGGTTACCGGTCTGGCCGATGCACTCATTGACTCAACTCCTGTAGTATGCATTACCGGTCAGGTAGCCGAACATTTACTGGGCACCGATGCCTTTCAGGAAATGGATGTTATCAACACCACCCTTCCGGTAACCAAGTGGAATGTGCAGATCAGCAAAGCAGATGATATTGCCGAGCAGGTAGCAAAGGCGTTCTACATCGCGCGCAGCGGTAGACCAGGACCAGTGGTCATTGACATTACCAAGAACGCCCAGTTTGAAATGCTTAATGACTTTGAATACGAAGTATGCAAAAGTGTTCGCACATATTCACCTAAACCTGTTCTTGATCATACTAAACTTGATGAAGCTGCCGACCTGATCAACGCAGCAAAACGACCTTACATTTTGTGCGGACAGGGGGTGTTGTTGAGCCATGCACAAGAAGAGTTGTTGGCCTTTGCGGAAAAGGCAAACATACCCATCGCTTCTACCCTGCTTGGTTTATCGGCAGTGCCGGTTAACCATCCCTTGTATGTGGGCTACCTGGGTATGCACGGAAACTACGGTCCGAATATTCTCACGAACGAATGCGATGTCTTGATTGCCGTAGGAATGCGCTTTGATGATCGCGTAACCGGAAACGTAAGCAAGTATGCCAAACAAGCTAAGGTTATTCATATTGAATTGGATAAAGCGGAGATCAATAAAATAATTCCTGCGGATGTGGCGGTTCATGCTGATGCAAAAGAAGCGCTGACTGCACTGTTGCCACTGATTGCCAAGAACAATCACCACGACTGGTTTCAAAAATTCAGAGAAGCAGAACGTAAAGAGCATGAGAAAGTAATTCAATTTGATATTCATCCGGTAACGGAATCGATCAAGATGAGTGAAGTGGTGTTTGAACTGGCTGAGCAAACAAAAGGTGAAGCCATTCTGGTAACCGATGTTGGGCAACATCAAATGGTGGCCTCGCGGTACTATCCGTTTAAACATCCACGTACCAATGTTACTTCCGGTGGTGCCGGCACCATGGGCTTTGCTTTGCCTGCAGCAATAGGTGCAGCACATGCAGAACATGATAAGCAGGTAGTGGCCATTATCGGTGATGGGGGTTTCCAGATGACGGTTCAAGAATTAGGCACGATCATGCAATACAACATTCCGGTTAAGATCATCATCATGAATAATAACTTCCTTGGCATGGTTCGACAGTGGCAACAACTTTTTTTTGAAGGCCGTTACTCCTTTACCGAAATGCATAATCCAGACTTTATAAAACTAAGTCAAGCCTATGCCATTCCGGCAAACAAAGTAAGTGATCGACAACATCTGAAGGCGGCAATACAGCAGATGCTGGAAACTAAAGGACCTTACCTGCTCGAAGCAATAGTAGAAAAGGAACAAAATGTGTTTCCAATGGTACCAACAGGGGCTAGTGTGGCGGAAATTTTATTGGAAGCGAGTAATAAGTCACTGGATAAGTAATAAGACATACGATGAATTTGCAACACATGAAAAAAGACTACACGATCGAAGTATCCGCGGATAATAACTTCTCCGTACTCAACCGGATCATCAATGTATTAAACCGCAGACGTGTACGCATCAAACAACTGGTAGCGCATGAAGATGAACACGATTTCCGAAAAGGTGGTGCCACCATGTTGCTGCACACCACACCGGAGTTAATTGAAAAAGTAAAACACCAATTAGAAAAACTCATCGAAGTAGAAAGTGCCAACTATTATGAAGGCAGCGAAGTTTACATGGAGCTGAAAAATAATCAGAAAGTCGCTTAACTAAGCGCACGAATAACTAAAACCTAAGAACGAATAACTAACAACTAAATATCATGGCACAAATCAATTTTGGAGGAACCATAGAAGAAGTAGTAACCCGCGAAGAATTTCCAATGGACAAAGCGTTGGATGTACTGCGCAACGAAACCATTGCCATCCTTGGATATGGCGTGCAAGGACCAGCACAAGCTTTAAACCTGCGCGATAACGGCTTCAACGTCATTGTCGGGCAACGCAAAGGTGGTAAGTCGTGGAATAAAGCGGTTGAGCATGGCTGGGTTCCAGGCGAAACATTATTTGACGTTGAAGAAGCCGCAAAGCAGGGAACCATAGTGCAATTCCTACTTTCCGATGCTGGCCAGATTGAATCATGGCCAACCGTTAAGCCCTACTTAACGAAAGGGAAAACTCTTTACTTCTCCCACGGCTTTGGTGTTACCTTCAACGACCAGACAGGCATTATACCACCCGCTGAAGTTGATGTAATCTTAGTGGCCCCAAAAGGATCGGGAACATCCGTTCGCAGATTATTTTTACAAGGCAAAGGCATTAACTCCAGTTATGCCATTTATCAAAATGCCAGCGGACAGGCAAAAGAAAAAGCGATAGCATTGGGTATCGGTGTAGGGTCAGGTTACCTTTTTGAAACCGATTTTAAAAAAGAGGTCTACTCTGATCTTACTGGTGAGCGCGGAACGCTGATGGGTGCCATTGCCGGAATCTTTGAAGCACAGTATGAGGTGTTACGCTCCAAAGGTCATTCTCCTTCCGAAGCCTTCAATGAAACCGTAGAGGAATTAACACAAAGTCTGATGCCATTGGTGGCTGAAAACGGAATGGACTGGATGTATGCCAACTGCTCTACCACAGCACAACGCGGTGCACTTGATTGGAAGAAACGTTTTAAGGAAGCAACGCTTCCGGTATTTAAAGAACTCTATGAAAATGTAGCGAGTGGTGCCGAAGCAAAACGTACTATCGATACCTGCAGCAAACCTGATTACCGCGAGAAGCTTGGAGAGGAATTGGCAGCACTCCGCGAAAGTGAATTGTGGCAGGCTGGCGCTGCTGTGCGGCAGTTGAGACCTGAGAAGGCTGGTGTGGAGGAGAGTATGATTAATTAGTAGACATAAGTAGTAAGATTGATTCTTGAGTCTTGCTACTTGCGTCCTAGGTTTCACATTTTAAAAATCTATGATGACGTACTGAAAATTACTAACTACCAAACACTCGTCAGCTAAAACTTTTCACGATTTCATTTATATTAATTCCATGTAACGCTTATGTTAGCAAATCAAATGATCACGCATAAAAGAAAATAATTTTAGTCAGACATACACAAATCGCCTCGGTATACCACCGGGGCGGTTTGATTTTAAATAAGCATCAACTAACTAACAGTTGTTCATGAGTGAACCGAAAACATTGTTCGATAAAATTTGGGACGCGCACGTAGTGAAGCAAAAAGAAGGCTATCCGGATGCATTGTTTATCGACCGCCATTTCATCCACGAAGTAACCAGCCCGCAGGCGTTTGACGGACTTCGTAAACGAAACATCCCTGTATTCAATGCGAAGCGTACTACTGCCACAGCCGATCACAATGTACCCACCAAAAATCAACACTTACCTATTAAAGAAGCCCTATCGCGTCATCAGGTAGAAACACTTAGAAAAAACTGTACTGATTTTGGTGTTGAACTGTATGACTTAGGTCATCCCTTCCAGGGTATTGTACACATTATCGGGCCAGAACTTGGTCTGACCCTTCCGGGTATGACGATTGTTTGTGGCGACAGTCACACTTCCACCCATGGCGCATTCGGGAATATTGCGTTTGGCATCGGCACCAGCGAAGTAGAACAAGTATTAGCCACCCAATGTGTGCTGCAATACAAACCCAAAACCATGCGCATAGAAGTGAATGGAAAATTGGAAAAGGGTGTAGTGGCAAAAGATATAATCCTGTATATCATTTCAAAGATTTCAGCCAGTGGTGCTACGGGTTACTTTGTAGAATATGCCGGCAGTACCATTGAACGTTTATCGATGGAAGCCCGCATGACCATCTGCAATATGAGCATTGAAATGGGTGCCAGAGGAGGATTGATTGCTCCTGATGAAACTACCTTCAACTACATACGCGGAAGAAGATTTGCGCCTCAAGGCGAAGCATTTGTACAACAGGTCGAACACTGGAAGCAATTAAAAACAGATAAAGGAGCAGCATACGATAAAGTACTAACCTTTGATGCAGCTGACATTGCCCCAATGATTACCTATGGAACCAACCCGGGTATGGGCATTCGTGTAACGGATCGGATTCCAACAGCGAACGAATTGAAAGAAATCAGCGAAAAAACATCCTTTTCAAAATCGTTGGAATACATGGGCCTAGAGCCTGGCACACCGTTGCTTGGCAAAGCAATCGACTATGTCTTTATAGGAAGTTGCACAAATGCACGTATTGAAGACTTGCGATTGGTTGCTTCCATTGTAAAAGGAAAAAAGAAATCACCCCATGTTGAGGTGTGGGTTGTACCCGGATCGAAACAGGTGGAAGACCAGGCCCGTAAAGAAGGCCTTGATAAGATTTTTGAAGCTGCCGGATTTGAATTGCGCAGCCCCGGATGCTCAGCCTGTTTGGGTATGAACGAAGACAAGATACCGGCAGGTAAATATTGTATCAGTACATCCAACAGAAATTTTGAAGGACGCCAGGGTCCGAAGTCCAGAACGTTTCTGGCGAGTCCATTAAGTGCTGCTGCTGCTGCGCTTACCGGCAAAGTAACAGATGTCAGAGTACTGCTATAATCGTTGATGGCTATTCGTTATTCGGAATATAATGCGGAAAACCATCAACTAACAACCAATAAGTAAAATGAGTAAAGAAAGATTCACAACCCTTCAGTCAACAGCCGTTCCGCTTTCGATGGAGAACATCGACACAGATCAAATTATTCCAGCGCGTTTTCTGAAAGCTACTACGCGCGAAG
>CAZQXC010000060.1:0-14207 GCA_964597075.1 uncultured Roseivirgaceae bacterium
TTACTCACCTGCAAGCCAGCATTGAAGATGAATTCTTTTCGAAATCAGAACGAAGAACATTGAAGGCCATCCTTGGGGACAAGCCTCTGGATCAACACCAGTTAAACTTTCTGAGAAGTAAAATTTATGATTTGGCCAACGAGCGGGTAACACCCCAGAACTATCAGTTTATTATTGAATGGATCAAAAATGCTAACAGCGCTTTAGTAACATCATCCGTTGGTTCTTCAGAAACATCCGATGTTTACTTCAGCCCCGGGGATGCATGTCGTACCGCTATCATCCAGCAAATCAATACTGCCGTTCGGGAATTGAAGATATGCGTGTTTACCATTAGCGATGATTTAATTACCAATGCACTTATCACCACGCATAAAAAAGGTGTTGCTATTCAAATTATTACAGATAATGACAAACTTCACGATGTAGGCTCAGACATTGAACAATTAGCCGAAGAAGGAATTGATGTTAAAATAGACGATACGCCTTATCACATGCACCATAAGTTTATGGTTGCAGACCAGCGTGCCCTACTGACGGGAAGTTATAACTGGACGCGAAGTGCCGCCCGGTATAATCATGAAAATATTTTACTGACTAGGGAAAGTGGTGTAGTAAAATCCTATTTAAAAGAGTTCAGTCAGTTGTGGAAGGTAATGAAGCCGTTATAGGTGAACATCCAACTATAGTCGTAGTAAATCATCCTTCTGCCTGATGTAAATCATAGAAAAACATGCAGGTAACCAATATTATTCGGTATGAATACTTACCGGCATAATATTAATCACGAGTTGATTTTCAGTCAGCTTGAGGCCCTGGCCACTGAAATGAAAGCAGTGGAGGACTTGTTTAAAAACACACTTGAAAATGTTCATATCAGTAACCGGATCAGTGCCGTAAATCTTATACATTACCTGGTTTTGCGAACAGCTGAGATTCGCCAGGTTCAGGAATATTTGCATCAGGTTGGGCTATCATCTTTAACGAGTTGTGAGAGCCACGTACTCTCTCAACTCAGTAATGTGTTACGATGGCTTTCACCTACTTTTATTCAACGGGATGATATTGCCAGTACCTTTGAAATTGCCGGCCGAATTCGTCAGGAAAAAAGAGAGTTGTTACTGGGGGCAGATCCTTATGCCGGTAGACCGCATATCATGGTCACCCTTTCTGCTGAAGTGGCACACGACCGGATGCACATGGAAGAGATTTTGCTAGCAGGTATGACCGTTGCTAGGATTAATTGTGCTCACGATGATCCGGAAACCTGGTTACAAATGATCAGCACCTTAAAGAAATCCATGGCAAAGACAGGTATGCCATGTAAAATTTATATGGATTTGGCAGGGCCAAAAATTAGAATCCGATCTATTTCTTATCCGGAAGAAACGTTGCAGAAAGTTAAAGCTCATGAGCATGATGAATTGGTGTTAGTGGGGGAAAAGGCGCATCGAGTGAGTAATGAAAAAAGGGTGGTGCTTGAAATTGAACCGGTAGAAATTATTTCTATGATTAAGCCTGGCGAACATGTGTTCATTGATGATGGTAAGTTTGAAGCAAAAGTGATCGAAAACGATGGACGTTGTATTACGATTAAAATTGTAAGGATATCAACAAAGAAACCCTTTCTTAGGATTGAAAAAGGAATCAATCTTCCGGATTCAGAATTATCCATTGATTCCCTTACGGCAACAGATTTATCGTTTATACCCTTTATTTGTAAGCATGCTGATATGGTTGGGTATTCATTTGTTGCAACGCCCCATGATCTGGATAGGTTAAGGAATGAACTCCGTAAACACTCAATTGAAAATAAGTTACCTGCAATCATTTTGAAAATTGAGCGACTTTCTGCTATTCAAAACCTTCCTGGATTATTGTTAACAGGTATGAAGGATCAAAGCATGGGTGTAATGATTGCCCGCGGTGATTTAGCTGTTGAAATCGGTTTTGAACGATTAAGCGAAATACAGGAAGAAATTCTGTGGATTTGTGAAGCTGCGCACGTGCCAGTCATCTGGGCAACGCAGGTGTTAGAATCTTTAAATAAAACTGGTTTTGCAACACGATCGGAAATGACGGATGCAGCGATGGGAGTAATGGCCGAATGTGTGATGTTAAATAAAGGCGTGCATATGGTGAAGACCATACAGGTGCTTGATAACATTCTAAAACGTCAGATAGGTCATGTGGATAAGAAGCGGTACATTATGCGACCCTTGGGTATTGCCAAAAACTTTTTAGATGAAACGCAATTTATGAAAAGAGGCTAGTTGAAAATAGTCAATTATGACCTTTATTGCGTACTTTAATTACATTGAGGCTTTGTACTTAGTTAATTATGAGATACAGAATATTGTTGGTCGGCTGCTTGTTGATTTGTTTTTATGCGAGTAGTCAAACTGAATTTATACTTTCCGCAAAGGATAGTGAGATTATTATTCGAGGTACCTCATCACTTCATCCCTGGCAATGTAGGGTGGAGCAGATTTCCGGACAAATGAAAGGCGAGCTGTTGAATGGTAGTTTGAAAACTATTAATTCACTCGTATTCAATGCACCTGTTTCATTTATTAGGAGCATCAAGGAAAATGGAGATTACTATGATAAGAACATGGATAAGAATATTTATAAGGCCCTTGATGCCACCAGACACAACAACATCACTTTGGCCTTTTCCAGGTTTATTTCTACCAAACCATCTGGGGTAGAAGTATCCGGAATTCTTCGCATTGCCGGCTCAAGTAAGGAAATAAACTTAATAGCTAAGGCAACCCCCATGGCTAATGGTATAATCTTTGAAGGTAAAATACCGATTAAAATGAAGGATTATAATGTTGAACCACCTACTGCACTCTTTGGTACCATTAAAACAGGCAATGAGGTTACCGTTGAGTACAAAATGGTTTTTTTGGCCAGTAAATAATCCGCACATTATCCATATTTTCAAGGCAGGTAACTTTCTACATGCTGAAATTTAGCACGGCTACTGTTATTTTCATCATACTTCTCGCGAGTGCTATTACCGCTTCGGGGCAGGAGTATCGAATCTTTATTCATCCGTCCAGTAATGTAACGGTGTACGGTTCTACCAATGTAAATAGTTTCAAATTCGCATACATGGAGGAGATTTCCATAGACCGTCCAGTTCGGGTTAATCGTCAGGAGGGTACCCTGAAGCTTTCGGGAGGAATGATCAACTTAAAGGTTCGGGCCTTTGATTCGGGAAATGGCATCATGAATAAGGATTTCAGAAAAATGCTGCTGGAGGAAGAAAATCCATTCATCCAGGTTGAACTTAAAGCGCTTAGACCGGCCTGGCAACCGGACGGAAGCTGGCAAAAAGGAAAGGCTGAAATCACTGTAAATATAAACGCAATCGTAAAAACCTATACCGTTAGCTGCAATGTTGAAAATCCCGGGAGTTTGTTAATCTTCGGAAAGCAAAAAATTCTTTTAACTGATTTTGGATTGACACCTCCTGTACGGATGATGGGTATGGTGAAAGTAAGTGAATGGGTGGATCTTGATTTTGCGCTTCGATTTGCTACGGATCGATAATGGTGACCTGTACAAACATACAAACAGGCTGTTTTCAACTAAATTAGGTTATCAGCAGTGGCTTGTGTACTTTTGTGGACATTTTTAGCAGAAGCATTCTGTTTAGTGAAGTAATCCCTGCATTCTTTCTATCCCATCTTTTTAGCTGAAAATACCGATTCCATCCGGGAATGCTATGATTTGTAAGTTCAAATCAAGGCGGTGGACAGCTAACAGTAAATTAAAATATGAATTCAACACAAAAGAGAAGACCAAGAAATTATAATTCATTTTCACCTTCCAACCGATCACAATCCAATCAGCGCCCCAGTCGCGCGAAAGCTTCAAACGCAAGCACTATTAACCCTGAATTATTTGTAAAAAGGGCGATCTTACCAGAAGATAACACCTATATCCCTTCGCGGAAGATTAGTGAACTTCCCGTTCAGGAAAGCATCAAAATAAACCTGCTTTCAAAGGGTTATACTAATCCAACGGAAATTCAGGATAAAACACTTGAGGCTATATTGGATGGAAAAGATGTATTGGGCATAGCACAAACCGGTACGGGTAAAACGGGTGCATTTCTTATTCCATTAGTACACCGGCTTTTAACAGCAAAGGAGCATTTTAGAATTTTAATTGTTGTACCAACGCGGGAATTAGCCGTGCAGGTGGAACAAGAGTTTAAAAGCATTTCGAAGGGGATGCGTTTAGACAGCGCTTGCTTTATTGGCGGAACAAACCTTCAGCGTGACCTGTCACTGCTGAAAAGATCAACCCCGCACATTGTAATTGGAACTCCGGGGCGTTTACTGGATTTGGAGCGTCAGCGTGTGTTAAAGATAAATCAGTTTTCAACCTTGGTATTAGACGAATTCGATAGACTATTGGATATGGGATTCTATAAGGATATCCAACACATTGTTGATACGATGACCAATCGAAACCACACCGTTCTATTTTCTGCAACAGAAGAAAAGAGTCAGCGCAACTTAATTTCGGGATTATTAACTAATCCGGTCGAAGTACGCGTGAGCAAAGGAAATGTAACCGGAGACCACATCGATCAGGAAATCGTTAAAGTGGCTGAAGGTGAGAATAAGATTACGGTACTGATGAACATGATTAGGCAAACAGCCTTTCAAAAAGTTATGGTGTTTGCTGAAACTAAACGTGGCGTTAATTCCTTATATAAGAAATTACACCAGGCGGGTGTTCGTGTAGATCAGATTCATGGTAATAAGTCACAGAACTATAGATTAAAAGCGCTGAATGATTTTAAATCGGGCAGGATACAGGTTTTAATTGCTACTGATGTAGCAGCCCGTGGGTTGGATATTACGGAGGTAACACATGTTATCAATTATCAGCAACCTAAAAATTTTGATAGTTATATCCACCGCATTGGTCGGACAGGAAGAGCCGGTAAAGGCGGTAAAGCGTATACATTTATTAACTAAAGACAAAGCGCATGGCCAAATCGAACAACGCCTTTATTAAAAAGCAAAAAACTGAAGTTAAACGTAAGAAGAAGCTTGAAAAAATCAGTAAGAAAATAGAACGTCAACGCAACTCAACAGGAGGGGATCTTGAAAACATGATGGCCTATGTTGATGAGTTTGGTAACCTGACGACTACACCACCCGAAAAGAAAACAGAAGTAAAAACAAATAATAAAAACAATTAATAATTAAAGTTATGCAAGAAGGAACAGTAAAATTTTTCAACAGCACAAAAGGATTCGGATTTATTAAACCATCGGATTCAAGTGAGGACATTTTTGTACACGAAAGTGGTCTTACTGATGAAATTCGCGAGAACGATAAAGTAAAATTCAATGTAGAAAGAGGCCGTAAAGGCATGAATGCGGTAAACGTTGAAGTGATCAACTAAGCGCATTCTAATCAATAAAAAAAGCTATCCTTATAGGATAGCTTTTTTTATGTATTTGGCAAGAAAAATTACTCACTTTCGGCTTCCGTCAGCACCTCCTTACGGGTTACATGAAAAACGAATTGTTTGTCCATACTTAACTCGTAGGAAGCCTCATTAAGCAGTTCAGAAGCTCGCTTGGATTGTTGAAGCATGGTAAGTAAATCCTGGGCAGCAGCTGAGTTTTTAATGTTATTCAGGGCTTTTCCTTTAGCTACTTCCAGGGTAAAGGAGTACCCGGATTTAATCTTTTCGCCAGCGGCCTTAAACTCATGTACGAAAAGCTTGTAGTGCTGAGGTTCATCCGCAGCGGCTGTCATTAAGCTCAGAATGACCGGGCGGTATTTGTTCCAAAGTGCAGTATAAATGTTTGGTCCCACAAGTATTACAGTTGGTTTATAAGGTGTTGAAAATTAAAAGCCTAAAGGTAGCCATTTTTAGCGCTACTTCCATTCATTTCTGCTCATCAACTCATCACTTTTGGGGATAGAAATACCTGCCAGGTGACCTGTAGGGGAAAGAGTTACCCTTTTTCATCATCTTTATCTTTAAAAAGTGCGGTTTTTGAACTATTTTTGCACGAAATCGTTCATTCCTTCATGAGACAGTTAAAAATTAGCAAACAGATTACTAATCGGGAAAGTCAATCACTCGATAAGTACTTACAGGAAATCGGAAAAGTTGACCTCATTACAGCAGACCAGGAAGTAGAACTTGCCAAACGGATTAAGGCAGGTGACCAGATTGCTTTGGAGAAACTGACCAAGGCGAATTTACGCTTTGTGGTTTCTGTAGCCAAACAATATCAGAATAACGGTCTTACGTTAGGTGATTTAATAAACGAAGGCAATGTTGGCCTTATAAAAGCAGCCACGCGTTTCGATGAAACCCGTGGTTTTAAATTCATCTCCTATGCCGTTTGGTGGATCAGACAATCCATCATGCAGGCATTGGCCGAACAATCAAGAATTGTACGCTTGCCCTTAAACCGGGTAGGTTCGTTAAACAAAATATCCAGAACCTTTTCTGAACTGGAACAGAAATTTCAGCGTGAACCTTCTGCTGAAGAACTAGCCGATGTATTGGAAATAACTACGCAGGAAGTCCGTGATAACCTGGGTATATCGGGCCGCCACGTTTCGGTAGATGCTCCCTTTGCCCAAGGTGAAGAAAGCAACCTGCTGGATGTGTTGGAGAATAACAGCGAAGAAACACCTGACTCTGGTTTGATGGAAGACTCACTCCGCAAGGAAGTACAACGTGCACTGGCAACCCTTACTCAGCGAGAATCGGACGTTATAGCTTACTATTTTGGCTTGAATGGCGAACAGGCCATGACGCTCGAAGAAATAGGCGAGAAGTTCAACCTGACCCGCGAACGTGTACGTCAAATTAAAGAAAAGGCTACCCGCAGGTTAAGACATAGCTCACGCAGCAGAAGCCTGAAGGCTTATTTGGGTTAATAAATTCATTTTTATTGGCCTGACAATACAAAGGCCCCCCAGTAGTATGGCTCTGGGTGGGTCTTTTTTATTTCCTGCTGGGCCCCCCGGAAAGCAGTTCTCATTTGTTTTGGGCGCTTCAACCATTGACGATAAAAATCCGTCATCAATTGTTGAGTGGTAAAATCGTCAACTTTCCACAAGCTCATCATAATGTTTTGCGCCCCGGCAGAATGTAAGGCCAGCTTGAAACCATACACACCTTCGCCTGGATAAAATTCGCCTAAGCCGGTTTCGCAGGCGGATAATACAACAAGTTTTGTTTGATCGAGATTCAGATTGACTGCTTCGTACGCGGTTAGTATTCCATCATCTTCAGTCAATAGATTGGGTTGATTGGCCCCAGTCAACGCGATACCTGAATTAATCAACATCCATACAAGCGAATGGGTTGTGTTTTGCTGACCCCTGAAATAGCCATGCGTTGCAAGGTGAAGAACAGCAGTTTCCTTTACTGATTTCAATTGTGCTTCGTTTGCAGTTAATCCTTTGTACAACTCCACCGACCATCCATTCGTTATCAATAGGTCGTTAATGGTGTTCACTTCCATTTCAGTTCCCGGCAGACTTGTAAATGATTCGTCCATCGATGTGGTGGATAGCGTAAACGTTGGGTTACCAAAAAGCACAGCACGTTTTATTGAAGTCTTTTCAGCCTTTGGTAATTCCTCCAAAATTTCCTTTGTATTTGTAAGTTGATGAATTTCCAGCTGGTCAATTAAGTACTTTCCAGACCGGGAATCGTACAGTGTATTCAGATTAATCTGGTTGTAAATCCCGTCTGGTGAAAAGTAGACACGCTTTATTTTTTGCTTCTTGGGAAGTGCTTTTGTAATGGCCTCTGCAATGGGTTTCCAGTAAACGGAATAAGAAAGTGTATCAGTAAGCTTAAAATTGATAGCATTTATATACTGTCTGGCATATTCCTTTTCGAGCCTTCTTTTTTCATTACTTTTCACAATAGCCATTACGGGTCTATCAGTTGTTTCCGGTGTGATAATAAGTGCAGCATAGATTAACCCGTCATACATTCGCACCATCTCCACAGCCGCTTCGCCTGGCTTTAGTTCTTTTTGAATGTCTTTCCAGGAAATTTCTTCAACAAGGAAACCTCGCTTAAAGGTTGCTGATTCCCGACTCAGTTTCATTTCGAGGTCTTCAACAATAGCTGTAAGTTGGGCAATTTGGCTTGCCGGTGGGTTGTCGCTGCGGATTAACTGTGCTAGTTCGTTTTTTAAAAATTCCCAGCGTTGATAATCGGTTTTCAGTTGCTGGTTATTACCATTAAGAATAGCCGTTTTCATTTTATGACTGGCATTTAGAATGATGCCCTTTGTCATGGTCTGTAGATCGTATAGATTTTTGGTAATGTCCGGGTTTTGGTAGGAATCCTCCGAAGGAAAAATACCTGCAACATTAACTGCGAAGTTAACATACTCCTGAAGAATGTCTTGCTGGTTTCTGTAAAACGAAATCTTTTCGTTTTCACTCAGGTAGGTGAAGTTGTGCTGAACTTCTTTAAGTAAATTATTCGTTAGTGTAGTGAATACTGCATCAGCTTCTTTGTAGTCCAGATTGAAATAATAAGCTAGTGCGAGATTTAGCAATGAAGTTTGATAAATTCTGGGATTAATTCCCCCCGGCTTTTCAAGTAATTCGCGTGCTTTCAATAAATATGCAATGGCCGCATCATTATTTTCCAAATAAATTTGTGCCTCACCGAGGTTCGTTAAAATAGAGATATGAAGTTGACTTCCAAAATAGAGACCTTGCTCAATTGTGTTTAATGCTTTTTGCCATGTGTAAATAGCTGAATCCGTTTGTTCAAGTCTGCGATATATATTGCCTTGGTTTTGAAGGGCATATAAATAAGAGAGGGACTGTTTATCATTAATAAGGGAAATATATTCTGTGTTGAGAGCTATAGCTTTTTCTAGATCACCATACTCCAGATAATAATTGCATAAATTACTCAGTAGTGTTTTGTATTCTGACGAACTACTAACATCCTGACCAAGTACCTCTTTCATAAACTTAACAGTACTCTCCAATTCCGCAATAGCCTTTTGAAGTTGTCCTTTCCGCTTGAAAAGTGATGCTGTTCCATTTTGTGTATTGACAAATGCTAAAATAAACGTATAGCTATTCTCTGTGTAATGAGCACGATTATTACTAAGCGCATCCTGAAAAAGTATTAGACATTGTTTCAAGTAAAACTCGCAGCTATCATATTGACCTGATTCCAGGAAAAGATTTGCCAATTCGACCCGGGTTTCAATCCTGTCGATATGTGCTCGGGCATACTGTATATCCGTAATGGCGATTGTTGTCCGAAATTGCTCGGCAGCCCTTTGGTAATTCCCGGTGGCTTTATTGATTTGTGCAAGCGTAGTGAGACTGCTGGCATACGCTGAACTTATCTTTCCTGAGTCGGCTTCGGCACGGATCAAAGCACTAGTCATTACTTCTTGCGCCAAGGCATAGTTACCTTCAGTATAAAGCTTCAGTCCCTTAGTATTCAGCGAGTCCCAGGATTGAGCAAGCAGTAACTTCTGTGTTAAAAGAATAAATAATACTAAAACTGTGTGACGTTGCATGCTGAGGGTTTGCAGTGTCCTTATGTAGATCGGGCAATGGACTAGTTTAGAAATATCAAAAAATATTCTGAAAAGTATGTAGTGATTGAGAAATATTTGTTATTTGACTTGTCTGATAGTGGTGGGTTGAAAGTTATACAGACTGAAGTAGCGATTGATCCAATACTTCAGTTAGACATCGCTTCATTTTCCCAAATGATTCTTCCATATTGGCATCCAGACCAACACTAATGCGAATCAGCCCATCACTCAATCCCATGGCTTCCCGTTCTTCCTCGGGTATTTCAGAGGATGTGCTGCTTCCAGGCGAACTGAATAGGGTTTTATAAAAGCCCAAACTAACAGCCAGGTAACCCAGATTTTCTTTTTGCATGCGTTCCATCAATTTATACGCACGATCCTTAGTTTTCACATCAATCACCAACATACCACCAAAACCGAAATCTTTATTTATCATTGAATCAATCAGTGCTGATTGGGGATGGGAGGCTAGTCCCGGGTATCGAACTTCCATTCCAACTTTAGAAAGTTGAGAAGCAAGGTATTGAGCATTTCTGCTGTGTTGCTGCATGCGAATATGTAGGCTATGCAGATTCTTTAAAACGGAAGCTGCGCGCATGCTGTCCATTACAGGCCCCAACAACATGATCATACCATGATTTACATCGGCCAATTGATGTATGAATTCATCGGTAGCACAGATAGCTCCAGCAACGGTGTCACTTGTTCCGTTGATGAACTTGGTTAGGCTGTGAATAACAATGTCTGCACCCAGGTTAGCGGGAGAGATAATCATCGGTGTAAACGTATTATCGACCACTAGTTTTACACCATACTTTTTGCTTAATTGACTGATAGCTTTAATATCCGAAACTTCCAGCAGAGGATTACTAACCGACTCACAAAAGATTACTTTCGTGTCGGGGGTAATAGCTTTCTCGATTTGATCGATTTTTGTGATGTCTACAAAATGAGTGTTAATACCAAAACGAGGAGCTACATTTTTTAAAAAGGCGTAAGTACCACCGTATACCATTCGGCTACATACAATTTCATCCCCTTTTTTACAAAGCTGAAGCACGGTTGATGTGATGGCTGCCATTCCAGATGCAGTTACGGCAGCCGATTCCGTGTTTTCCATTTTAGCCAACGCCTGGCTCAGGTAACGATTAGTGGGGTTCCAATGGCGTGAGTAGAGATAGCAACCTTCAATATCTTTCGCGAAAACCTCTTCCATTTTATCGGCTTTCATAAAAGTGTACGTTGAAGAATCTTCTATCGAAGGGTTTACACCACCAAACTCTCCAAAAAATTGGAGGTTTTGAATGTTTTGCGCTGGATTAAATTTCATGCCTTAATTGTATTTCTGACTTCGCTTGGTTAAGGTAAGCTTAATTTAACCACAAATGCCATGATAAAAGTCATAGCTACACATGACCTTTTTAAAAGGCTGGCGCAGGCAATGGTATTAGTAGGCTCTTAAAATCATTTCAAAAAGAACTGCCAGCGGTTCAGTGCATCAATCATCGGCTGTAATTCGCCATTTGCCAATGTCATGATTTTGGCAGCCGATACTACGGGTGTGTTATTTCGTTTTTTTATAGCTTTGTGAGGGTAATCTTGTATAACCCTGGAACCATGACTTTACCAACCTTAACTTTGCCCACGCAAGCTGATTCTTTGGATTTTACATTAATCGCGAAAAATGTGGTAGGTCACCGGCAGGAAATCGAAACAATTTTTGGTAAAAAGCAACTTATTTATGCTGACTGGATTGCTTCAGGCAGACTTTATGAACCCATTGAAAAACTGATGACTGAACATTTTGGTCCATGGGTAGGGAATACACATTCTGAATCGAGCTATGTAGGTGAAGTTATGACGACAGCGTATAAGATGGCTCACCGGATTATTAAGGACCATGTTCATGCCGATGGTGGTGACGTGATTATTTGTTGCGGTAGCGGAATGACTGGTGCTGTTTCCAAGCTTCAACGTATTTTGGGCTTACATATCCCCGATCGTGCTAAAGCATTTTACCATCAGCCTGCAAACGAAAGGCCGGTTGTGTTTATAACACACATGGAGCATCACTCCAATCAAACATCATGGTTGGAATGTGAAGCGGATGTTGTGGTTGTTCCTCCTGATGAGAATTTATTGGTGAACCCTGGTAATCTGGAAAAGGAATTAGAAAAGTATAAGCACAGAAAAGTAAAAATTGGTTCTTTCACTTCCTGTTCCAATGTTACAGGAATATTCACACCCTATCATACGCTGGCCGCCATCATGCACCAACATGGAGGCTTGTGTTTTATTGATTTTGCGGCCTCAGCACCCTACGCGGATATGAATATGCATCCTGAGAACCCCGATGAAGCTTTGGATGCCGTTATGTTTAGTCCGCATAAGTTTTTAGGCGGCCCAGGAAGTCCTGGTATTGTAATCTTCAATAAGAAACTTTACTCAAATACAGTTCCGGATGAGCCGGGTGGCGGTACCGTACTTTGGACAAACCCATGGGGTGAACATCATTACGTTGAGGACATTGAAACCCGAGAAGATGGCGGTACACCAGCTTTTCTTCAGACTATTCGTGCGGCACTGACCATTAGGTTGAAGGAACAAATGGGTGTGGAGAATATTTCCAGGCGAGAAGAACAAATCTTTGAATTAGCCTACGGAAAACTTTCTAAAATTCCGGGGTTGAACATTCTTGCACCTGCACTTGGCGCAAAGAGACTCGCCATGCTTTCGTTTTATGTGAATGACCTTCACTACAATTTAATCGTGCGCATACTCAGCGACCATTTTGGGGTTCAGGTGCGTGGTGGATGTTCATGTGCCGGCACGTATGGACATTATCTGCTTCATGTGTCGCATGAAAAATCAAGAGAGATTACTGGTAAAATTGATTCAGGAGATTTGTCGGCCAAGCCGGGCTGGGTACGGCTATCGTTACATCCTATCATGACCAATGAAGAAGTTGATTACATCTGTGAGGCTATACGGCAGATAGCCACAGAGCCGGAAAAGTGGACATCACTTTATCAATATTCTCCACGTACTAATGAGTATCATCCTGTCGCAGGGGAGAGTAAATTGAATGATAAGCTTGCACGGTGGTTTAGTCTTGATCTGGACTAAGGCCAGACTTAGTCACTTGCCGTTGAGCTTTCAGTGCCCAATACAAACCCGGCACATCAGTCTTCCATTGAGGGAGTACATAGACTATTGCCATCTCTTCGATGAGCTCTGTACCCGTCAATGCAACTGTGGTATAGAATAGCCAATCGATAGATTCATCCACAAAATACAAGCTACAGAGAAACACGCCTTGTAAAACGGCAGCAATTTTTGCACCGTAGGTATGAAAGCTTGTTGTTCTCTGGTATTTTAACAGTGCATAAAGGTTTTGAGTCAAAAACAAACCGAAGAGTAACGCGATTAGACCCCATTCATCTTTTAGAAACTCTGGCTTGTAGTAAAATAGGCCAATAACAGCAGCCAAAACCGTTAAGTCATCACCGAGGGAATCGAGGCGTGAACCCAGAATGCTTTTAACTTTAAATTTGCGGGCAAGGAACCCGTCAAGGGCATCGGTTAAAAAACTGATTACCAGCAACCATTTGAATAGATCAAATTTGCCTTGAATAAGAAGAATTATAAAAATCGGAAAGGCCAGAATTCGGAAAAAGGTAATGAAGTTTACCATACGCATGGGGCGTCTTGCCTGAAAAAGCAAATAATAAATTGAACACAACGGCCCAGACCGGAACATGGAAATGTTAATCAGCTCAATTAAAATTGAGATAAAAATTCAATTCTACAAAGTAAAATCTATAGAACAGTCAGGAAATGAATAGAGAACTGCCTGGTGGACTTAAAGTGAGGGTAATTTGAAAAAACGCTTTTCTTTGCTGACCTGGTGAACGATGATTTCTTCTTGTTTTCCTGTAGTGTCTTCAATAATAACCGAATACTCTCCGGAGGGCAATCCGGTAAAATTGTATGGTCGGCTGAACATATTGACATTGAGAATTACTTCCGTAAATAAAAGGTTTTTCTTGTTGTCGTAAATTGCTACTAAAACCTTTCCGGTTTGGTCACCTTGATAATGGACAGTAAAAGTTCCATTACCGCTGCTCGTTATTAAACAAGAGTTTTTTTTACCCGTTCCAAATGCAGCGATTGAAAGGAACATAAGAATGTATAAATAGAATGCTTTTTTCATTTTGATTCTTACAAGAGTTTTATTTTGTGACCAACTATACGTTAACAAACGATAAATGGTGTTAATGGTTTAACGGTAACCGTATAGGGTATGATAACAGACAACTTGAACGGACAGAATTTAATAAGGTTAAGAACACATTTTGGATGTGTTAAAGTGGTCTGGGTTCAATCCCTTTTCAGGAAAATTGCTTTTAATCTAAAATACAAAAGATTGTACGGTAAGTACTTCAACGGCTATTTAAATTAATTAACAAAATAATAATATAAGAACCTCATGGCCACCTAATATTATACGAAACCTAACTTCATTAGTATTTACTACAAGAGGGGGTAAAGGTATGATCAGTGCATTGGCGGCATACTCAGAATATTTTAATTATTACAACTAAAAATGTAG
>CAZQXC010000061.1:0-14201 GCA_964597075.1 uncultured Roseivirgaceae bacterium
AAAGCCCGAAGTAGGCAAGAAAAATATAGGTAGCATCACTTAACGAAACACCGGCCGCTACCCAAGCGCCACTCCAAAAGCCTCGCTCAATACTGGTTTGCAGAATGGTAAAGAAAACAGGACCGACCAGCAATGCCAATACTAACCCGGATACAATGCCCTTAAGAACGATTTCCATTTACATGACTTTCAATAAACGATTTCCAATCCTCCAGCTGGTTATTTTTCATAACTCTTGGAAATTTATTCTGACCACCAACCTTTCCTTTCGATTTCATCCAATCGTAAAACACATGTATAGGGAGAACGTCAACGTAAACATCTTTCAGGGCCGCACTGCGTTCAACAGCATAGTCATCGTTCAACACTTTTAAATGACTGTCAATTTTTTCACGCAAAAAATTCTTATCAACAACATCATCCGTCCCGATAAACCAATGATGTGCAAATAAGGTACCGTGTGGAATTCCCGCCACAGCAAATTCAGGCACTTCAATGTTCAGATCATTCGATGCCAATTCAATAGCCTTGTTCATATTGTCTACTGAAAGGTGCTCTCCACACAAACTCAGAAAATGTTTCGTGCGTCCGGTGATCACAATTTCCGATTCTTCTATGGAAACAAATTTAATGATATCGCCAATCAGGTATCGCCACGCACCGGCACAACTGGACAACAATACGGCATATTCATTTCCTTCTTCTACCTCATCAATCATCAGTGTTTGTGCTTCGGATTTTACTTCCCCGTTTTCATCAAAGTTTTTATCGTCAAAAGGAATGAACTCATAAAACATACCATTGTTCAGTACCAACCGCATCGATCGCCTGTTGGGAAAAGCCTGGTATGCAATAAAACCTTCGGAGGCCAAGTATGTTTCTATATAGTAAATAGGCTTGCCCATTAATTTTTCAAAGCCCTTCCGGTAAGGATCCAACGAAACACCGCCATGAACATATACTTTGAGATTCGGCCAGATCTCATGAATATTCTTAACCTTATGGTAGTCCAGTATTTTCTCCATGAGAATCTGAAGCCAGGCCGGTACCCCCACAATTATCCCGATATCCCAGTCTTTTGCCTTCTTGGTTATTTCATCCAGTTTAGCATCCCAGTTTCTGGTTTTGGCAATACGCTTTCCGGGTTTATAAAAATGCTGAAACCAGAACGGAAGTTTGGCAGCCTGAATGCCGCTTAAATCACCCTCAAAGTAATTCCCGATTTTATTCAGGTGTGTGCTACCGCCCAACATAAGAATTCCCGAGGTAAAAAAATCAGAGGGTAGATCGTATTTGGAGAGTGACAAAATCTGACGGATGCTGGTGCGCTGAATAGCCTTCGTCATTTCCTTGGTTACCGGTATATGTTTGGAAGAAGCCTCTGACGTTCCAGAACTTAGCGCAAAATATTTTACCCGTCCTGGCCAACAGATATTCTTAGCCCCCTTGAGAGAAAGATTCCACCAGTCGCCAAAAATCTTATTATAAGCATGAACTGGGATTTTATCGCAATATTCAAGGTAAAAGCTTTTATCGCCCTTTCTAAACGCTTTAAGAATGTCCGAAAAGTTATAGTACTTACCAAACTCCGTCTGATTGGCCGCGATAAGCAGTTCCTTCAATTCCTTCTTTTGTAAATCAAAAGGCGAAGTGTACTCCTGCTCCATCATTTCGCGCAACCGTATTCCTTTTTTGAGCAAGGTTCCAAGTATCGCCATATTTATCGGTAGTTAAGGTTAAATTTGCCGATGAAGTCGTCAAAAATACAGAATGAGCATCAAAAATAACATAGCAAAATATAAGCAGAAATTACCTGCAAATTGCATCTTAGTGGCCGTAAGCAAAACTCAACCCGAAGAATCCATCCTGGAGGCATACCAAGCCGGGCAACGCATATTTGGAGAGAATAAAGTCCAGGAGCTTGTGAAGAAATATGAGGTACTTCCAAAGGATATTGAGTGGCATATGATTGGCCATATGCAAACGAATAAGGTAAAATATATTGCCCCCTTTGTTCATCTTATCCATTCCGTGGATAGTCTCAAACTCCTCTTTGAAATAAATAAGCAGGCAGAAAAATATAAGCGTATTGTTTCGTGTCTGCTTCAACTTCACATAGCCGAAGAGGAAACCAAATTTGGTTTTTCAGAGGAAGAAGTTTTACGCCTTTTAAAAAGTGAGGAATTTCAGCAACTAAAACATATAAAAATCATTGGCCTGATGGGCATGGCTACGTTTACGGATAATATAAATCAAGTGCGGCAGGAATTTCGTACGTTGAAGAAATTCTTTGATCAACTCCATCATTATAATTTTCCTGCTTCCGTAGAACTACACGAACTTTCGATGGGGATGAGTGGTGATTATGAAATCGCGTTTGAAGAAGGTAGTACCATGATAAGAATTGGTACAGCCATATTCGGAGACCGTATAAAAAATAATGCGTAGCTCTCTATTCTATAGCTACGCATTATGACACACAAGTTGCTTACTTCTTAGTATGCTTCACCACAAAGGTGAGTACCGGGCGCTTGCTGTGATTCACTACATCTTCGGCAATACTGCCGGCTAGAACATGCGCAAACCCGGTACGGCCATGGGTAGCCATAGCAATCATATCCGCATTGATGCTTTCAGCAAAATAAATTATACCCTCCTCTTCAGTAATATCATTAAACACGTTGACCGTATAATTTTTAAATTGAAGCTTCTTGGCAAAATCATTCATGTACTTTTTTACTACGGCATCGCGCTGAAAGTTACCCGGTGTATTGATGCGTACCAGATGAATGGTGGCATCATACATTTCCTGCGCACGTTTAACAATCCTTGAGAAAACTTCTTCGTCCTTACTCATTGAGGTTGCATAAACAATATTTTTAAACTCTGAACGAGCGGGCTTCTTTTGAATTGTCAACACCGGACAATGCGCATGACGAACTACTTTTTCCGTATTGGAACCAATAATCATCTCGGCAAGATCAGTTTTACCTGCCGTACCCATTACCACCAAGTCTACTTTTTGTTCGGTAATAATTGATTGCATTCCGTGATACGGAGAACCCACACGAAGTTCCTGAATCACCTTAACTCCTGAAAAAAATGAACTTTCAGCAAATTTTTCCATTTGCTTTTTAGACTTTTCGATTAGCTTGAGCATAAAAAGTCTGTCTTCCATAGAAGAACCTTTGAATACCTCACCGGTCACTTTAAAGGAACCACTTGATCCTTCTTCAATAACATGCAGCAATAATAATTGAGCTCCCGATTTACGGGCTATGCCACTGGCCACTTCGGCAGCGGTTTGGGCTTCTTTAGAAAAATCAGTAGGGACAAGTATTTTTTTCATATGTATTGGTTTTTGCAATGGCTAAAATTATAACATTTATTAAACAATCATAGTCCGATTTTGAAGTACCGGGTAAACTTTTATCGAAAATAGCAAATTCAATTGACCTTCATCGCTTCCGGAATAATCAGTACAGGTATGTTCAAAGCCTTAGAAAATTGCTCAAACGAAAGTCCCTGTTGTTCGATCATCGATGCGGCCAGCTTTTCACATAACACCAGATACTCCACTTTATTTCTTTTTATCAATGCTTCTATCCGATCGGATAGAAAACCAATTTCAATAATAAACTCACAAGCTACCGCTGGGTTCAGGTTTAGCTTTTTGAAAAGAACTTCAAAATTTTGCCGGGCCTTTTTTTCAATATTTCTGCGATATTCGGAAACCTCAAGCCCTTTGGCATGAAGTAATCTGTACGTATATAGAACTATTAACCCAGTCCTTTTCTCTGCGGCTAGCTTCAGTGCTTCTTTTAAAGCCTCTTCGGAAGCATCAGAAAAGTCTAGGGCACATAAAATTGCCTTCATAATTAACCGTAATGGGATTATAACAAATACGAACGTAGGGGTATTTATACCTGTTTTGGAGGACTTGAGTCAATTCCGGAACTGATTTTTGTCATGCTTTGACTGATTCTTATATTGTAGACGCGTTTTTATGATAAATCTTTTCGATCAGACATTTAATTCTTCCGAAACCTTTCGGGAAATCTTCCAGGGATCAGCCGAAGGCATTTTGATGGTAGATGAACATGGTCATATCCAACTGGCAAATCCTGTTTCAGAACGGATGTTTGGCTATAAAACGGGCGAATTAACCGGTAAGAAACTGGAGTTACTGTTGCCCCAGCGCTATAAATCCCGACATGTTGTATTACGCGAACAATTCAGAAAAAATCCTGCCCCAAGGCGCATGGGCATAGGACGTGACTTGATGGCCATACGGAAAGATGGACACGAATTTCCTGTTGAGATAAGCCTGAGCTATAAAGAGATCAACAACTTTTTTGTTGTTGTTGCCTTTATAATTGATATCACCGAACGCAAGAAGGTAGAGGAGGCGCTAAAACATAGTGAAGAGCAATTGCTGGTATACGCTGCCGAACTGGAGAAAAAGGTTCAGGTACGGACGGATGCGCTTAATAAATTAGTAGAAGACCTTGAAAAAGCGAACCAATTTTTACAGGAACAAATAGCCGAGCGAAAAAAGGCTGAAGAAGAAACCAGGCAGGCGCTGGAAAAAGAACGAGAGTTAAACGAACTCAAAACAAAATTCGTTTCCATAGCATCGCATGAATTTCGTACCCCCCTTAGCACTGTACTCAGTTCCGTTTCGCTCATCAAGCAGTACAAAGAAAAAGGTGATTTGGATAAAATGGATAAGCATGTTCAACGAATCAAGTCATCCGTTAATCACTTAACTGCCATCCTAAATGACTTCCTGTCACTAGGCAAGCTGGAAGAAGGAAGGATTGAGATTGTAAAGGAACTTGTTGACATCCATGAATTTTTTGATGAGATCTGTGAAGAAGTCAGACCACTACTAAAGGCTGGGCAGACTATTAAAATTGAAAACAAGTCAACCCTGAGTAAAATTCCGTTGGATAAACGTGTACTTCGTAATATTCTCTTCAACTTGTTATCAAATGCAAGCAAATATTCAAATTCTGGAAAACCAATTCACATCCTGAGTGATCTTACTGCTGAGGGGGCCTTGTTTATGGCTGTGCGCGATGAAGGAGTCGGTATACCCGAAAATGAAGTAAAACACCTCTTTGAACGCTTTTTCAGGGCCAGTAACGTTACCGCTATCCAGGGTACAGGTTTAGGATTGAACATTGTAAAACGATATGTAGATTTGCTGGACGGAACCATTGATTTTACCAGTACTGAAGGAAAAGGAAGTACCTTCAGCATAACCATACCCTTAACATGAAGAAAATACTTTTGATTGAAGACAACCCCGAAGTACGGGAAAACACAGCCGAAATATTATCCTTAGCCAGTTATAACGTGGTGACAGCCGAAAACGGTAAGCTTGGGGTTGAACTCGCCAGTCTTGAAAAGCCCGATCTGATCATTTGCGATATTATGATGCCCGAGTTGGATGGCTACGGTGTACTGCATATCCTCAGCAAAAAAACAGAAACGGCCAGCATTCCCTTTATTTTTCTAACAGCCAAGACAGAGAAAACCGATATTCGTAAAGGAATGACGCTCGGGGCAGATGATTACCTGACCAAACCTTTTGATGATACCGATTTGCTTAATGCTGTTGAAACACGCCTGAACAAAGTGAGTTTGCTTAGAAAGCAGTATGCGGCAGACGCAGTCGGTCTTGATCAATTTATTGCAGATGCACAAAAGGTTTTAAATCTTACCGATTTGTGCAAGGATAAGAAAGTAAAAACCTACAAGAAAAAAGCAGGTATTTACATGGAGGGTGAAATGCCAAATCATTTATACTTTGTGAAGTCTGGAAATGTCAAATCGTTTCGCACCAATGCCGATGGAAAAGAGCTTATCATAAGTTTATACAAAGAGGGTGACTTCTTTGGCTATGAAGCCATCCTGGAAAACAATAACTATGGCGAATCAGCTGTTGCGCTGGAGGATAGCGAACTCACCGTTATTCCCCGTCACGACTTCCTGACGTTGCTGCACAGTCACCCGGAAATATCCAGCACCTTCGTAACGATGCTGTGTAAAAAGATCGAAGAGAAGGAGGCCCAATTATTGAATCTGGCATATAACTCGGTGCGCCAACGTACAGCGGAAGCCTTATTGAAAATTCACCACCTCAAAGAAAAAGATCTGGTCTCCATCTCGCGTGATGATCTGGCTAAAATGGTAGGTACTGCTTCCGAATCTGTGATACGCGTTCTTTCCGATTTCCGGGAAGAGGGCATCATCAATATTGAGGGTGGAAAAATCAATGTACTTCACCCCAATAAGCTTGAGCAGGTGGTGAAGTGGAATGTGGCGAGAAGTTGATGACAAGCCTTAACATTTCTGAATTTACCCGCTAACCTGAGGCATGTGAATTGAAACTGACGTGTCGCGTTTTATAATAAGGTAACCAGTAAAAATCAGAAGTAAACCGAGTAATTCAGTAACAAATAAAACATTCACATACCCTGCGCGGGTAAAAGAACCTCCTATGCCTGGTAGCAATGCACCAATGGCAATATAAATGTTTCCTAAAAATCGTTTTTCCCTATTGCCCTGGCGGGCATATACAACAGCTGAATAAACTGCGCCACCTACCAGAAAAATAAATGAGTAAATGTTAATGAAGGGTGAGAAAAACCTAACCCATTGCCACTCAAAAAATTTACCACCAAGCTTTCCATTAAAATCTTCAGGTAAAACAAGAGGCGATAAAACAACAAAAATACTGGCAATCAAAATAGCAACGAGTACTATAATCGCAGAGACATTAGCAAACTTACGGTTCATTAATAAATAGACGGAACCCTGCGCTAATGGAAATCCTCCAAGCAAAGCCCCGCTGATATACCATAACCTAAAATTCAATTCGCTCCAGCCAAACAAGAAATTAACGCTTTCGGTGGCTGTTCCGAAGCCAAATGTAAACACGCCCAATGTCCACCACAGCAAATATGGCTTGGGATTAACTTTCCAATGTTTGTAAATAACTGAAAGAAATAAAATTGATAAGAGTGTAGTGATGATGGGAATAAATTCAATGAACATAGTGCTTAACGTTAGAGTTAAAGAAACGTTCCGAAGTAAGGTATCACTGATTGGGATTCCTTAATCGAAACGTTTCATTTGCAATAATGCTAATTGGCTGATTTCAATAAGGCAAACTCAATTTGCGGTCTTCCACGCTGACCATCTTGTGTCAATGCGGTGAACCGGAGTTTGTAGATATTGCCCTCTGCATCTTTAGCCAGATAGAACCGATCGGAACGAACAGCAGGCGCTGTGCCTGGCCCACCGCCTGAACGCCAACTTGCACCAATTCCAACTTGACTACTGGTAAATAACACTCCTGTAAGGTTTGCTTCTGTAAAATTTTCATAACTGCCAGCATTCGCAATCAATAATTGTGCAGTTTCAGCACTATTGCGGTTTTGCAATACAATATCCTGAAAATAATAAGGAATAAGGGGTGAACCGGGAGGGCCTAGTGCTGTTGAGTTTGTAAATCCTGTCCATGCTATGTCCCATCTGTTCTTTTGAGGTTCAATGACAACTGCACCGGTTGAAAAACTAATATACTTGAATAAGTAACTATCATCTTTAGTGAGTTGAATTTCCTGAAAAGTTGTTGCCGCTATATCGGCATGCTGAATGGTATAGCCATTGCCGTTGCGTAATACTCGCACTTTCTTCCAGCCCCTTGTGGGTATTGGTTCAGACGGATCACTCGGTGGGTTTGCTGCTCCTCTGTTAATGATGTAGACCTTATTTTCAAGAGAATTGGCTGTAACTTCGCTGAATGCTGTTTTTGTAAGATCCCCAGCCGGATCGTCAATCCAAGCCATGGCTTGTGCTGAGGAATTTGCTCCAATAATCATTTCGTTGGCAAAACCCAATGTATCGGCTGCGGTAACAGCAGTTAAATCTGTTTTATCAATAGCACGAGCCATCATGGTTACAGACGAATTGAGAATTACCCTAAAATCGTTTCCCATGTAAAAGCCGAGATCCCAGGTTGTGCGATCAACAGCCGTTTGCCGATTGGCACTCAGGTCAATAAAAACTTTATTTGGATAGGTTGGACCACCACCATTAATATTCATGATGGACTGTTCGGCAACAATTTCAGCAAAACTTAATTCCAACTGAGTTGATGTACCCAACACAAGTCCATCACCAACTGATGCAATCGAAAACATTATGAACTCATCACCATCCAGCAAAACACCCGCTACTTTTGCAACACTAAATGAAACCTGTGAAACACCGCTGGCAACGTTTAATTCAATAGTATTAGCAGCTGCTTCCGGACTGGTCGTGAAATCAACCCCATAATTAATATCTGTTGGGGCTACGGACAGTGTGATTGTACTCACCTGAGAGGTCGGTCTTGAGAAATTAATGTTTATGGTTAATGCATCTTCATCCGAGGCAAAGCCCAATTGTGTAGATTCAAATTCAATCAGGTTATCTGGCAATTGAGGATCATCTTCACAGGAAGAAAAGAAAATCAACACTGCTACACCCAATACCATCAGCAAAGCACTACCTGGTTTATTGTTCTTCAGTCTATTTTTCATCGTTACTTTTGGTTATAGAATTTATTTAAGCGTATAGGAAAGATTTATAAAATATGATCGGCCATAGCCAACCGGACGTGTTAACCCACCACCGTGAACTGGCCCACCGTTAGCAGCCATATTGTTGATGCGTGTCACATTGAAGATGTTTCGCACACCAGTCGACAAATTGAATTTCTTGTAGAATGATTTCTGAATACTGAGATCTGCCCAATGAAAACCTTCCGTTTCATTCAGTTCGATCAACCCGTTGACATCGGTGGCCAGAAAAGGTGTGCGGCCTGTATATTTATAGTAAAACAAAATACTTGATCGTATTGAAGGAAAAGTATACATCAATGAGCCATTAACTTCAGGCGACCACAAATACGAAGAAGGAACTTGGGTTGTCTCGATGAGTTGATTATACCGGCCGGTATAGCCCACTCCGGCACTGATATCTACACTCTTAACCTTAATCGTATTTAACCAGGTAAAGCCCTGTGTTTTAAACTCATCAATATTCAGGTAAGTAGTAATGTTGGCATTACCCGGCTTTACACCGAAGCCAATCATATTCTCAACCGAATTGAAAAAACAGGTAATAGCTGAGTTTAGCTGCCAATTTGGTTTGGTCAACAATTTTGCATTCCATGATATATTATAACTATGCGATAATTCTGCTTCCAGATCTGGGTTTCCTTCAATGGCATGACTGGCATCAAAGAAATTGAAATACAATTCACGAATGGAAGGTGCACGAAATCCTCTACCATACGACACGCGCAAATCATGTTTTTCGTTAAGCTGAAATTTGGCATTTATGGAAGGAATAAAGGGCGGTGCATCATAGGCGGTATTTTCCACCATCCGAACACCCGGCCGAACGCTAAGCCAAGTATTCGGTTTTATTTCTGCCGATATAAAAATGGCATAATCACCCATGGATGAAGTTCCTGACTTCAATCGCCCTCCGCTGCCCGATTCATAATTAAAATCATATCCGGGTTGTAAAGAAATTTCATTGGTAAGCTTGTACAGAAATGTACCCCGAAAGGTAAAACCATCAAATTGCGTCAGGTCTTGAAGGGCTGGGTCCAGTGCTAAGCGCACCTCGCCCGTATTCTTATTTACTGTTACGGTCTGTATTTTTCTTTTGTAATCGGTATACGATAATGCCCCGTTATAACGAAGGCGTTCAGACAGACTATACGTTGCGTGTACCTGATGCATAAAACGGTTGGTGATGTAACTTTGATCAATCGCTTCAATACCGCTAAATAATCCTGGGTTATAAATATTTTCATTCAGATAATCCAGGCGATAGTACACATCCAGCTTATCCGTTTTATACCCGACCAACGCGCTACCAAGCCATTGCGTTTTCGGATGCCACTCTTTGTCACGGTCCTCTGCTTGACCCTGCCATCCTCCAAAATAGTTGTGAGCAAAATCGGTAAGCGTGTAAAATGAACTTTTGCTATAGCCTACTGAAAAACTTTGGTTATGAATGCCTTGATTCGCGCCAAACTCATTTCCAACTGTTTCCTCATGAAGCTTAACGCTACCGCTCCATTTTCCATCTTCAGGCTTTCTAGTAATAATGTTGATAACACCCGCCAGGGCATCGGCTCCGTATATAACGGCCATGGGCCCTTCCACAATTTCTATCCGTTCAATGCTGTTAACATTGACCTGGTTAATGTTGATTTCATTGCCGGTACCTTGTCTGCCCACCATGGGCACACCATCAATCAGTACCTTAACATTTTGTCCAGACAATCCTTGTAGGGATAGATTTGAACCTCCCAAGGCCAGATCCTGTGCAAAGCGAACATTCAGCTCGGTGTTCAGCACATCCTGCAAGCGGGTTGCACCTATTGCCTGAATGCGCTCCATGGAAATGACTCGCACTCGGTAGACTGATTGCTTCGCAGATTGAGGCTCAAATTGACCAGTTACTACCACCTCCTCCAGTTGGGTAAGACTCGGCTCAAGCTCCAGTGCATATTCACCAGGCGTAATTACCTCAAAATTTGCCGATTCATATCCTAGGTGTGAAGTTGAGAGCGTAACCGGGTAATCACTCACGTAGAATGATCCGTTCCCTTTTTCGTTGGTTACCACTTGTGTAAGGGTTGAACCTTGTGTGTTGAGCGCGTACACAACCACACCTTCAATGGCCTGCCCTGTGCTTTTATCGCGAAGGGATACCTGTACCTGTGCCGATAAAGTCGTTGGAACTAAAAGCGCTAAAAAAGTATAAATCCGAATCATCAATGTCAACAAGGGGATGCAAATATTAGTTTAGGAGACTTTAAAAAATGCCCACATAAGTATAATTAGTGCCTCACACGCTATAAACTGAATACTTAGGGTAAATGTTGGTACTTTTTGAAAATATTAGGTTAATTTTAATCAAAAATGGTTATGATTAATGTCATTTTATATTCCAACAAGATTACTTAATGCTCAACTACATAAAAGAAAATACCCAAAACAGTAAACTTAAATTAGCCTTTGAGTCAGGCGACATCAAACTGATTTTAGCAGAGAACAAAGAGGACCAGGAACTTACCCTGCCGGGAACGCTTCAAAAGAAGATTGTTCAGTTCTATTTCTGTCTTGATGGAAGCGCCCGCTTTGAATTTGGTCCGCAGTATAGCCGCGAAATACAACGGTTTAAGAACTACTTTTTCTATAATCCCGAAAGCGATTTAAACTTTACACTAAAACTGTCTACAAAATCCCGAATGGCTTTCCTGTTTATTTCCCTGGAGAACCTCCATGAGCTTTTTACGCATGAGCCACTTCCCTTTTTAAAAGCTGAGAATGCAAACCGGAAATTTTATGATGAGCGGGATATTCCGTCATCGTTGGTTTTCGTATTAAATCAACTCTTTACCATTCAGCTTAGCGATAGTGCTAAAAGTCTTTATTACCATGGTAAGGTCTTCGAATTACTCAGTCTATACTTCTCGGAAAAGAAGCCCAATACGGAGAACTGTCCCTTTCTGAATGACGAAGACACCGTTCGAAAAATTAAAAATGCAAAAGAACACCTTCTAAAAAATATGGATGCGCCACCGGGGCTCAAAGCGCTGGCCAAACTTTCGGGTCTAAATGAATTTCAACTTAAGGTGGGATTCAAGGAAATTTACGGAAACACTGTTTTTGGTTATCTTTTAGATCATAAACTTGATCAAGCCCGCATACTCCTCGATACCGGTAAACTGAAAGTTAATGAAGTAGCCTTTCAAATCGGATATTCAAACCCGAGTCATTTTATTGCGGCCTTTCGGAAAAAATTTGGCATTACCCCCAAAAAGTACTTAATGCAACACGCAGGTTGATACTTACGGATGGCAAACGACTTCTGCTGAGTTTCCGCCAAAGAGATTTGTTTCAACAGCAAGTCCACGCCAAATCATTACCACAGCAACCACCACCAGCATGGCCGTTTGAATGCGCTGAAATGAAAAGGGAATAATGCGTCTAAAGGCTTGCCATGAATAGGCTGCGGCTAACAAAGCCGGAATGGTACCCAATCCAAACAGCGCCATCACCAAAGCACTTTCCAAAGGTGAATTTTGAATTAAGGCTATGGCTAAGGCCGCGTATACCAAACCGCAGGGAAGGAACCCATTGAACACTCCGGTAATCCAGGAAGAGAAAGGACGCCTCGAATGCATGTGCGTGGCAAAAATACCCTTAAGTTTTAAAACAATCCGCGATAGCGAAGGAAGGAAAAGGGACTGAACTTTGGGGATAAGCAAAACAGAAATAATCCCTACACCGACAGCAATAGAAACCTTTCCCTGAATGCCTCCCCATTGTACTACCTTTCCTAATAAACCCACTACGACACCCATTAGCACATAGGTTGTTGTTCGTCCAACATTATACAGCATTCGGTTGATCAATATTTTTTTTTCCGCTGCACCTTGCACCATAGACGCAATTGGCCCGCACATGCCTACGCAGTGCAGGCTTCCTGTGAATCCTAATAAAAGTGCAGCGATATACATTTAAATAAAAATAATCTTTTCCATGTAATACTCCTTGCCTTCAATCCTCCATTTCATCTTCACCCGGTATGCTCCGTGCTCAAGGGGCCGCAATGGAAATACCTGTACCGAATCGGCCGATGCAATCAATTGAATTTCCTGATCAAGTTTATCGGATGAAGGGCGAAACAATTTTACCTCACCCTCTTCTACATAACTTTTCGAAGGAAAATAAATTTTTAAATACTGACTTTGTTCAATGGTTATTTCCGGCTTAACCTCTAATCGTTCTGTATTTTGTTTCCGTTCATACTGATCCTGAAAGGCAAGATCCTCAGCGTAATAATTCTTTGATACCAGACCAATATCCTGTCGCATCATAATGGTGATCATTATGGCCAGAAAACCGGCAAACAAAATAAATGCTAAAACTATACCTTTTCCCCAATTCATGCTTTTCAATTAACAAATTAAAATGAACATCACGGTTTAATTGATTTCACCGGACCGATAAATTTAACCTTTACTTTTTCAATACGCTTACCCTCTTTATAAACACCAACCATGATCACAGTTTTTGCTGCTTTAACCTGATCGGCTGGAATTTTTATAAAGTATACCCCCTTTAACATTTCCCCTGCAGGAACAACCACGGCTTGTTCACCCACCTTACTTAATGTTGCTTCCGATGGTGAGTCAGCTTTTACTTCAAGTGCAATATCCTCAAAGGTTTTATTTACAAACTCAACGTTGTACAGGTTCGTTATAGTTCCGTCATCCGCACGCTGGAAAAGTGTACCTGGAACTTTTAGTATGGTAGTCTCAATATCAGAGCGCGTAGCAATCATAAAAGAAAGGAAACTCAGCAAGGCAAGTAACACAAAAGAATATCCCATTACCCTCGGATTAATCAGCTTTTGAATGCCGTCTTCTATCGATGTATAGGAGGCGTACCGAATGAGTCCTTTTGGCTTACCTACTTTAACCATCACTTCATCGCAAGCATCAATACAAGCCGTACAATTAACACATTCCAACTGTGTACCGTTACGGATATCAATTCCCGTAGGGCATACATGAACACAAAGTTTACAATCAATGCAATCGCCTTTGGTTGGATCAACCTCATTTTTTCTCAGCTTGGCCCGTGGTTCACCGCGTAACCAATCATAGGCAACAACAATAGAATCCTTTACCAACAGAACACCTTGTAACCTTCCATAGGGACAAACCGCAATGCAGGCCTGTTCACGAAACCAGGCAAATACTCCATAAAAAATTCCTGTAAAGGCTACTAATCCAATAAAACCAGCCAGGTTTGCAGAAGGCGGTTGTGAAATAATCTCTTTCACCTTATCAATACCGATCAGGTAGGCCATAGCCGTATGGGAAATAATCACGGAGATGGTGATAAAGATTAATTGTTTCAACCCCCTTTTAAAAATCTTATCCCTTGTCCACGGAGCTTGATTGAGTTTTCGTTGTTGATTGGCATCGCCTTCTATCAGGTATTCAATTTTTCTGAATACCATTTCCATAAACAAAGTTTGCGGACAAGCCCAGCCGCACCATACACGACCAAAAACTACCGTGAATAAAATTACAAATACAAAGAAGG
>CAZQXC010000062.1:0-14035 GCA_964597075.1 uncultured Roseivirgaceae bacterium
AACTAAGACCTATTTCGGTTGAGTCCTTTTGATCAATGCCAAGCTGCAAAGCTTTGGTCTCAAGGCTAAGGGCAGTTGTATAGTCACCCCCCAAGCTATAAACCAACCCAAGGGCTCTATTAGCTTTTAGCAAGTACTTTTTTTCATTTGTTTTTTCTGCCAGGGCTGTCGCCTCTTTAGCATAAATAAGGCTTTTTGAAAAATCTTTAAAGGAGTAAGAATCTGCCAGTGATAACAATAAACTTACACGGGCCGTATCCGGCATTTTACCTGATAATTGTCGTTCCAGACTGTCCAGATAGGTATTTGACTGTCCAAAGGAGGATGAAACTTTTAGAAGGCTGAGTAATGCAACACTATAGACGAAAAAATGCTTCATTTGAAATCCTTGATGTTAACTTTTTGGGTTAAGGGTCTTTTCATGAATTCATAAAAATGCCAATTAAATGCGAGTTTTTTTGCTAAAAATGAAAGAAAAAAATACATGGGTTTAACTTAGCTCCATAAGGGATAACGTTGCAAATGAACCGGCTTTTGAAAGAATATCCGGGTTGAGGCCTCAAAGGAATCGGTATAATCTGAAACCAGGAATTCATGCCTGTAGCCTCCGGACGGATTTAAAATGCTCTCTTCTTGTAAATGGCTCTTCAGGGCAGCAGCCACAACTTGCGATGAGTCTAAAACAGTCATTCCGTTTTGGTAGTAATCATTAATTTCTTTTTTAATAAGTGGATAGTGTGTACACGCCAGGATAAGGGCCTCAATATTTTGCAGCTCAGGATCTGAAAGGTACTGAGCAATTATTTCGTGACTAATTTTATTGTCAAAGAACCCTTCTTCAATCATGGGGGCTAGCAAAGGTGTTGCCAGTGAGTGAAGGCTTATCCCTTCGTTAAGCTCTTGTATTTTTCGGGCATATACGCCTGATTGCACGGTCCTCTTAGTCCCGATAAGACCAATTTGTTTGTTAGCAAATCGATTGGCCACCAGTTCTATCATGGGATCTATAACATTGATAATTTTTACATGCCGGGCATATTCCTTCAAGAGCTCATAAGCCGCAGAACTTGCGGAGTTGCATGCAATAACGATGACCTTGCAGCCTTTCTTGAGTAGGGCATCTGTAATTTTTATGGAATAGGCTTGAATCGCTGCTTCAGATTTATCACCGTAAGGCAAGTGAGCCGTATCACCAAAATAGATTATGTTTTCACTGGGTAACGCTTGCCGGATAGCATGTGCAACGGTTAAGCCGCCTATGCCACTATCAAAAATACCTACGGGTTGTTCTGGAGACGGGCGCATAAAAAACTGCGGTAAAGATAAGTTTTTGCCGCAGCTTTAATGGGGTGTTACTAAATAATTAAACGTTTGAAGATAATTTGGCAAGTACTTGTTCACGCCCTTCCCTGTGATTGCAGTAGCTGCACTGAAAATGTTTAATGAATAAACCGGTCTCATCAAGTGTAGGAACTTTTTCAAGTTCTTCACGATCAATTCTAAGCGTATAGTATCCACATTCCGGACATTCTTCTGAGTGTTGGTAGGCAAAATACTTTTCAATTTTCTTATGTCCTGTTTTTTCGTCAATCCACACATCATAATCAATTGAATGAAAGAGTTCTTCCTCAATCATGCTTTCTTCCAGGTGAGCATCTTCTTCTTGCTCAGTAAGCTTGCGCATAGTATTCCCCTCGGGCGAAACCCTTGGTTTGTTCCGGAGCTTCCGCAGCCGCTTTTCAACAAAGCGAGGGTAATAAATACGAACGGCACTAAAGAATATAAAATAGAATATGATGGCGAAACTCGTAGTAATAAACAGCCTTACATAAAACCAGGTCATGCCACTTTTGTGAATCATATCGGTGGCCAGGGTATTGAAGAACATGAAGGCAGCGATAATAAAGGCAATAACCGCATACCAGAAATACTTAATTTCGTTAAGGTTCACATAATCATATTTCTCTTTGAGATCTTTGATTATAAGAATCCGGAATTCATGATAGCCCAGGATGAGGAAGCCTAGAACAACAAAGCCGATCGTACCCAAGTACATGTACTGACTCCAAGAGTCGAGGAATTCATGAGGAACATCCATAATTTGTGGGGTTTAGGGTAGACTAAAATTACTAATTATTTTGAAGCATTAGCAAGATTTACAGAGTTTTTATGGCCTGTTTTGGCCTATTGTCTGACAAGTAGAATTAGAATACTTTTAGAAAAATTTTAACTATGGCCTATAATTTATTAAAAGGAAAACGTGGCATCATATTCGGTGCCCTTGATGAAAACTCAATAGCCTGGAAAACTGCCCTGAAGGTAAAGGAAGAGGGGGGTAGTTTTACCCTTACCAATGCACCCATTGCTATGCGCATGGGAAAAATCAATGAGTTGGCCAAAATGTGTAATGCTGAGATTATCCCAGCCGATGCCACTTCTGAGCAGGATTTGAATACACTCTTTATAAAATCGGTAGAGGTATTGGGTGGCAAATTGGATTTTGTGCTCCATTCTATTGGAATGAGTCCTAATGTTCGAAAGGATAAGACCTACGGTGATCTAAACTATGATTGGTTCTTAAAAACGTTGGATATTTCCGGTCTTTCCTTCCATAAAGTAATGCAAACAGCTGAGAAGACTGATGCCATGAGTGAATGGGGATCAATCGTTGCGCTATCTTATATTGCTGCACAGCGAACGTTTCCCGATTATTCCGATATGGCCCAGGCAAAATCAGTATTGGAATCCATTGCGCGTAGTTATGGTTACCGGTTTGCCAAACTAAAAAATGTAAGAGTAAACACCATTTCACAGTCACCTACAAAAACAACAGCCGGTGCTGGTATTTCTGGTTTCGATGTTTTCTACGATTATGCCCAAATGATGTCTCCATTAGGCAATGCAACAGCAGAGGATTGTGCTAGTTATATTGTGCTCATGTTCTCCGATTATTCGCGTATGGTTACTATGCAAAACCTGATGCACGATGGCGGCTTCTCGTCTACAGGTATTACTGAAGACTTGATCGAAAGGCTTACTAAATAAAGGGTTTCCGGTTGCCGGTAACCGGTAACTGGCTACTGGCAACTATGGTTACGTTTCCTCCCTGTAAAATTAATCTCGGATTGCGTATACTATCTAAAAGACCGGATGGATACCATAACCTATCAACATGTTTTTATCCGGTACCGTGGACAGACATTCTGGAAATTATTCCATCAGAAGAATTTTCATTTACATGCACCGGAATAAAGTTGCCGGATGATTCCGCGGAGAATCTGTGTGTAAAAGCATACAAACTGCTTCAACACGACTTTAATTTCGGTGAAGCGCAACTGCATCTTCATAAAGTTATTCCATACGGTGCGGGATTGGGTGGAGGCTCATCCGATGCAGCATCAACCCTGGTCATGGTGAACCAGTTGTTCAGGCTTAAGTGCACACCCGAAAAACTGAAGCGTTATGCAGCGCTATTAGGAAGTGATTGCGCATTTTTCATTGACAATAGACCTATGATGGGTACAGGCAGAGGTGAAATTTTGCATGAAGCTACCATCAATCTCCAGGGAAAATTTCTGGTTTTAATTAAGCCAGATATTCATGTTTCAACGGCTGATGCGTATGCCATGGTAAAACCAGAGCAGCCCGATGCTAAGCTTGAAACTATTCTTGAATCAGGTATTCATACATGGCGCGATCTGCTAAAAAATGATTTTGAACAATCCGTGTTTCAAAAATTTCCTGAGATACGTGCAATTAAAGATAGGCTATATGATACCGGAGCGCTTTATGCCAGTATGAGTGGATCAGGTTCAAGTGTGTTTGGAATTTTTGATGAGCCGATTGATTTGACACATCAGTTCTCTGGTATGGCCTATTGGTCGGGCAAATTTTAGCGTATAAACGCTGGCTTATCAAATTTACTTTTTAGCCATGGATAGGAAACCACGGTACTAATGATAATGAGTGTGCCCACATAAAAATTCATACCCATTTTTTCGGAGTCGCCCAGAATAATTAAGGCCATTATAATTCCGTAAACAGGTTCCAGGTTAAGGGTGAGTTGAATAAAAAAGACAGAGAGTTTTTTCATCAACTTAATGGCCGTGGAAAAGGCATAGACCGAGCAAACCCACGCCAGAATGGCTATATAAACCCAATCTAATACGGTGGGCATGAGTTGAAGTTTGCCGCCTTCTGCAAAAGTGTACTGATAGGCAGGTAAGAATAGGGCTGTGGCTAAAAAAGCTCCAGTCATTTCATAGAAGGTGATGGCATAGGGATCTACCCGCCTAACCATTTTTGCATTAAGTACAGAAAATAAAGCAGCTGTAAATCCAGCGGATATGCCTAAAGCCAATCCAAGTTTGTATTCAAAATTGAAGGAGAAGATAACATATAACCCTACGATGACTACCAGTCCGAGTAACAATTCAAATTTTTTTATCCGTTTTCGATTCATCCAGGGTTCAAGCATGGCTGCCCATAATGAATTAGTGGCAAAGCCCACCAGACTAACAGAGGCGTTAGAAACGCGGGCCGATCCGAAAAAGGCCAACCAATGAAAACAAACTATAAAGCCAATCAATATTAATTTGATGCTATCTGTTCTGGCTACCTGAAAGGAACCTTTACGCCAAAGTATAAACGCACCCATGCCAAGCGCAGCCAGCAGTGTTCTGTAAAGAACCATTTCCACCGAAGGAATGGAAATCAACAGACCCAGGATGGCCGTAAACCCCCACAGAAACACGATGAAGTGAAGTTTGAGATAATCGGTGGTGGTGGCCATTTATCGGGGAACGTATTTGTACATGAACAAGGAAATGACACCAAAAATGATGGACGGGATCCATACCGAAATCATGGGTGGCAAAGCACCACTTTCCGCAAATGACCTGAACAAGATGAAAAAGATAATGTAGATAAAGGAAAGTGCAAAGCCGATGGCAATTTGATAGCCTGTTCCTCCACGGCTTTTCCGTGACGATACAATAACTCCCATAAAGGTGAGAATGAATATTGAAAAGGGGGACGCATAGCGTGTATATAACTCCACTTCATAGGTTTCAATACCTGCCGATCCGCGAAAGCGAAGGGTTTGAATATAGTCTTTTAGCTCGGTTATGGTAAGGCCATCGAATTTGCGATAGTCGTTTTTGAATTCTTTAGGATGAATAATCAGCGTAGTGTCTAAGGCTAAGCCTGAGGTAATTTTTTCCTCAATAGAATCGGATTTTACGTTTTCAAAAACCAGTTCAATACGTTTTAACTTCCAATCCCGTAGGGTCCATTTTGATTTAGTTGTATCCCACTCAATACGACTAGCGGACAGTTTCTCAATAAGTTTATTGCGTTCAAAACGTTCCATGGTAAACTGGTAGCCTTTATCAGTTGAACTGTTGTAACTCTGTATATAAATAAATGTGCTGGGCGAAATCTGCAAGTGAATATTGCGCAGATTCGGATTGGAGTTTTTATTCAGGTAGGCAATTTCAAATGCCAATCTGGTTTTATTTGAGTTGGGGATAACCCAACCGTTAAGCCAAAAACTAATGGAGGCGATTAAAATAGCTCCTGCAAAATAGGGCACAAGTAATCTGCGAAAGCTAACCCCGCTGCTCAGAATAGCGATTATCTCCGTTCTTCCGGCAAGGCGTGCAGTTATGTACACGGCAGCAATGAAAACCGTAACCGGGGTAACCAATCCAGCTATCCATGGAAGAAAATCGGCATAGTAACCTAAAATCTGTATCCAGTTTAAATCGGCCTTGGCGTATTTGTCAGTTTTCTCGGTCAGGTCAATTACAGTAATGACCGCTAAAAGCATCAAAACCACAAAAATGAAGGTGGTCAGGAACTGCTTTATTATGTAGCGGTCAATTAGTTTCATGCTAGTGGTGTATCATTTTAGTGTTAAAGTCGACTGGATACTTTTTTCACCATGGTAGTTTTCCATTTGGCAAAGGAACCATCCAAAATTCTTAACCTCGCTTCTTTTACCAGCCATAGGTAAAATGTAAGGTTGTGTATTGAAGCAATTTGTGCGCCTAAAATCTCTTTATTGATAATTAAATGCCGCAGGTAGGCTTTTGAATAGAAGGTGCTTACATACCCACCTAATTCCTGATCAATCGGAGACAAATCATTTTTCCATTTTTCATTCCTGATGTTAATAATTCCCGCTGTGGTGAATAGCATACCATTACGGGCATTGCGGGTGGGCATTACGCAATCGAACATATCAATGCCCAGGGCAATGCACTCCAGAATATTTTCAGGTGTGCCAACGCCCATCAGGTAACGCGGTTTGTCTTTTGGAAGAATACTGCATACCAGCTCGGTCATTTCATACATGTCCTCATGGGGTTCGCCAACCGATAAACCACCGATGGCATTTCCACTTAAGTTTTTAGAGGCAATGTATTCAGCCGATTGTTGCCGTAAATCTTTATAGACGCTTCCTTGTACGATTGGAAATAGGGATTGCGAATAGCCATAATGGGGGTTAGTTTCTTCTATACGGGTTATGCACCTGTCGAGCCACCGGTGGGTTAACTCCATTGATTTTTTTGCGTATTTGTACTCGCATGGATAGGGTGTACATTCATCGAAAGCCATGATGATATCGGCTCCGATGGCGCGTTGTATATCCATCACATTTTCAGGTGTGAAAATGTGTTTCGAACCATCAATATGTGATTTGAAGGTTACGCCCGCTTCTTTGATTTTTCTGGTTTCGGATAAGGAATACACCTGATAGCCCCCGCTGTCCGTTAGTATTGGCTTACGCCATCCATTGAATGCATGCAGTCCACCTGCTTTTTGTAACAATTCTAGACCTGGTCTCAGGTATAAGTGGTATGTATTTCCCAGTATGATCTCTGCTTTGATATCATTTTCCAGTTCGCGCTGATGCACGGCCTTAACGGAGCCAGCTGTACCCACGGGCATAAAAATAGGCGTATGAATATCGCCATGATCAGTGGACAGTATCCCGGCCCGGGCCGAGGAGTGTGTATCTTTTCCAGCAAGTGAGAATTTCATAAAAGCCGTTTGTAAGGCTGGCGCAAAAATACCCTTATCCTATTAAAAAACCTCTTTGTGAAATTTTGAAGGCGTTTAAAGCAAAATCCTTTCACCGGCTGAATCTAACTTTATATTTGCACGATAACTCAAACCCTACAGCGCGTTGAATGCATTATTGGTTCTTTTTTTTTCTTCCATTATCTGTCAACTTGTTTTCTTTTTTGTCTTTATAATAGCATTGACCAGAAAGCAGAAATCAAAAGTGGAAGGAACCCATCAGCCTGTGTCTGTTATTGTATGTGCACACGATGAGGAGGTAAATCTTCGTGCGTTGTTACCTTTGTTACTGGCACAGGATCATCGCCAATATGAAGTTATTGTTGTTGACGACCGATCGAATGATGGCACATTTGATTTTCTTCTGAGCGAAGCGGATAAGGATACCCGACTTCGGATTGTACGGGTTGAGCACTTGCCTGGCCACGCCAATGGCAAAAAGTATGCACTAACCCTGGGTATTAAAGCAGCGCATTACGATATTATTTTGTTGACAGATGCCGATTGCCGTCCGGTTGATACTAGGTGGATACAAGCCATGGCATCGCCTTTTAATGAACAGATACAATTTGTATTGGGTTATTCACCCTATGAGCAGCAGCCAGGTTTATTGAATTTATTTATCCGGTATGAAACCTTGTTCACAGCCATTCAGTACTTATCCTTTGCCTGGCTGGGTAATCCCTTTATGGGTGTGGGCAGAAACCTGGCCTATCGAAAGTCACTTTTTTTGCAAAACAAGGGTTTCAATGAGTACCTCGGTATAACCGGTGGCGATGATGATCTTTTTGTAAACCGTCATGCCTCCGGAAGTAATACTGCCATTTGTGTCGATTCAGGGGCGATTGTAAGCTCAATCCCGAAACAAACCTGGCGCGAATTTGTACAGCAGAAAATCAGACACCTGAGCGTGGGAAGATTCTACAAATTCAGACACCGCTTTGTTACGGGATTATTCAGCCTATCACTTGTATTAAGTTGGTTGCTTGGCGGAGTGATCATCTTTCTTTTACCTGATTTTTTATGGATTTCTGGTGCATTGATCCTACGGATTTTTGTAATATCAGGCACTGTATATCTGTTTTCCAAAAGGGTAGGACATAATTTTGAAGTCTGGGCGGTACCTCTCTTAGATTTTCTTTTTGCGATTTACTATATTTCAACGGGTACTGTTGCGTTAGTAACCAAAAAGGTACAATGGAAGAGTTAGAAGGCCGTTTTTCAACCAAAGCGTTAGAGGATTTTCGTCTGATTGACGAAGCCGTTAATAATAACGATGAGCAGGCTTTTGCCAAGCTCATGCAGCGCTACAAGCGGCCTGTGTACCACATGATTTTAAAAATGGTACGCAATGTGGATGATGCTGAAGATCTTACCATTGAATCGTTCGCCAAAGCGTTTAAAAGCCTGCACCGGTTTAAAAAAGATTTCACCTTTTCCACATGGTTGTTTCGGATCGCCACCAACAATACCATTGATCATATACGTAAGAAGAAACTCAATACATTGAGCATTAGCAATTCGTTTACGGATGATAATGGTGAGGGTGTTTCCATTGATGTAGAAGATGAGAATCTCAATCCTCAGGAGGAGGCCATCAAGACGCAGAAAGAAGAACTTATACAAGTATTTGTGGATAAGCTCCCGCCTAAATACCAGAAGCTTGTCAGGCTTCGTTACTTCAATGAATTATCGTATGAAGAAATTGCAAAAGAAATTGAAGCTCCGCTTGGAACGGTAAAGGCACAACTACACCGTGCGCGCGAGTTGATGTTTGATATGGTGAAGAATAAGCGCGATCATATCTGAGTACTCACTTGTTGATTTAAACTTTGCAAGACACCTCAATTATACTGCAGTATTTTCCTGATCTTTCCGAGACACAGAAGAAACAATTAGCAAAGCTTTATTTCTTGTATACTGATTGGAATGATAAAATAAATGTTATCTCCCGTAAGGACATTGAAAATCTTTACATTAATCATGTACTGCATTCTTTAGGCATTTCAAAGGTTATGACTTTTAATCCGGGTGCTGATGTGTTGGATGTAGGTACAGGTGGTGGTTTTCCCGGAATACCCCTGGCCATTTTATTTCCGGAAACAAATTTTCACCTGGTAGATTCTATTGGAAAAAAAATTACCGTGGTGAACGCTGTAGCGGGTGCCCTTGGATTGAAAAATGTAAAGGGTGAGCAGATCCGTGCAGAGCAAATTGATGCCGACTATGATTTTATTGTAAGCCGTGCGGTTACCCGATTGAAAGAATTTTATGATTGGGTACACCGAAAGGTCAAAAAGAAATCGGTTCACGGACTGGATAATGGAATACTCTATTTAAAAGGTGGTGATCTGGATGAAGAGCTGGCTGAATTAAAAAAACCCTATGCCCTTTATAGCCTTTCAGATTATTTTAAAGAGGATTTTTTTGAAACCAAGAAAGTGGTTTACGTTCCGTTATAAAATTACTTTTTTATTAAGCGGAAAACAGCATACTCCGAAGTTTTCAATATATAGAATCCCGAAGGTAAATTACCTGCATCTACCACCTGTTTTCCCCTTCCCTGATTGTTCATCAATACTGTTTGGCCAAGTGAATTGATTACTCGCCAGCCGATAATTTTTTGATCTTCCTTAGGTTCAATAGTAAAGGTTTGCTCAAACACTGTAGGGTAAACGTTTATTGATTTTTTTAGATCGCCTTCAATACCCGTAATCAGGGAAGTAAATAACTGCGATGTTGGAATAATTTGTTTCTGTAGTTCTGAGGTTTGCCAGAGTAATCGGATTACGGCATCGCCTCCATCTTCAAAATATTCAAGGGTTACTTCATAGCGTTCTCCGGCCATCAGGTTAATCGTGCCACTCCATTCGGTAGCGGCTTGGGGTATCCATTTATCAATAATTAACTGATTATTTACCCAAAGCCGCACACCATCATCGGCAATAACACTAAAGGTGTAGGTGTCTGTAAATTGAGCCATTACTTCACCCCTCCATCGAACAGTGAAGTTATCGGCCGAGATAATGGAGGCAGGTGAACCGCCACCCCAGTTAAAATCAATAACTTCGTCAGTGCGTACAAGTGTAGGCTCTCCTTCAAATGTTCGGCTTTGATTGGAGTAGTAAAAGCCTTTCAACCCATCGCCATTACCGGTTGGCAGTAGCGAGAAGTTGGCGGTATAACTTACGGCTTGTTCAGGTGTATCAAAATTAAACTGTCGGGGTAAGGTTACATCGGTCCAGGAATTGAAAATAAAAAATTGATTTGATGATGACTGCACCGAAGGCGCCTCAAGTGTTCGTGTAATGCCAACTACACTCATTAAAGTTTGTGGTGTTGTGATGGGTTGTCCATCAAGCAACAATGTTAATCCCGGTGGGTTGCTGGTAAGGGTTATGGAAGACTTTTCAGGCATAACATCTGTATAGACAGTTTTGCCAAGGCCGTCATTATCAACAGCGGTCAAGTAAACGCGATACCATACATTATCAGATGTTTCGCCTATTTGAGGAATGATATACTCAAGGGTTGAAAACCCTGATGTATTTCCTAAAGCCGGATGTGTATGATCATCGTGATGAAAATCAATCTTCCAAAAGAGTTGATCATCTGGGATAATGCCATCTTCGGGGTCAGTTGCTGACCCGCTAAGGGTTAACACACTGCCGGCCTTATAGGTGTCGCCCGGCAGCGGAGCGGTCATAACCGGATTGGGCCGGGTGTTGGCTGTTACCGTGAGTTGTGCCGGGTTGGTGGATACACTTCCAAACGTATTGCTAACGTTACACTGGTACGCGTTTCCGTTGTCTGCTAGTTGTACGGGAGGGCTTGTGTATTCGTGCCCGGTTGCTTCTGCAATGTCTACACCGTTTAGTTGCCATTGATACGTGATGGGTTGTGTGCCTGAGGCCAGCACGGAGAAATGAGCTGGTTCACCTATAGGGTGAAGCGCATTTTTCGGATGACTGGCAATGATCGGTGGGCCGGCACCAACATATTGCACTTTCCAAAGTGTACCATTATTGGTACTGGTATTGTCGCCTTCTGAACCCCCGCCAAGACCTGCACGCGCAATGTAATACAACGTACCATCGGCAGCTACACGAATAACCAATGGGCGATTAATTCCAGTAATGAAGTCAGAAGTTGTGGCGTTTAGCGGATCAAGACTTTTAATATACCCGCCACAATAATCGGCAAAGAAAAATTTCCCTACGTAAGCCGATGGAAAAGTGATCAGATCAGGATTATAAAAGGAAGAGCCAACAATAGCACATCCTTGATCGTGACTATATGTATAAAATGGATCCTGATAATTAGCTGGGGCAGTTTGGGTGGTGCGCATTCCTTCAATTAGTGGCCATCCATAATTTTTGCCAGGAAGTATTTCGTTTACTTCTTCCCAGTTGGCTTGTCCTACATCGCATGCAAAAATCCGTCCTGTGCCGGGTTGTATATCCATCGAGAACGGATTACGAAGCCCCAGGGCATAAATTGCCCGGTTATTACCGGTTGTGGTGTTGTAAAAGGGATTATCGTCTGGTATACTGCCATCTTTATTAATGCGCAGAATTTTTCCCAATAAATTTGTCATCACTTGCGAATTTCCAGCATTGGCTCCATCCCCTGTTGAAATGTAAAGTTTGTCATCCGCGCCAAATGCCATGGCACCCGCATTGTGTATGGCACCGGCCATGACATCAAGATCAAGTATTACGATCTCACTGCCGGGGAGTGTAAAGTTTCCATTAGCTGTAAATCGACTTACACGATTTCGGTTGGTTCCGGGAACCGTATAAAAAACATAGTAGTAATTATTGATTTCAAAATCGGGGTCAAGTACCATGTGCCCCAACCCGCGTTCGTTGAAATTATCAACGTTGAGGGTTAAAAAGGCTACTGGTAACAAAACATCATTTTCAACAACACGGATACTGCCACTTTTTATGGTAATGAATATACGCCCATCGGGAGCCAGCACCATATCAGTCGGGTCAAGATTTTCAGCCAACAGGAATTGTATAAATCCATCCGGAAGTTGTTGTGCGCGAACGAAAAATGCGCATAATAGAAGTAAGTGTATGCCGATCCTGTGCTTCATCGATCGGCAATATAAAAATTTTAAAGTGTAAGCTCAGGTTTAATTCAATGAGTGGTTCTGTTCAAGCATATGCTTCATCACCTCGAATGTTTTTTGTTTAAGTAGGGCTACATCTGGCAAGGTTAATCCTTCAACAGAAATTTCATCTCCGGCAATTACTTTTATTTTCCCAGGTTGCAGATCAAGTTTTCCGGGTGGCATAAGATTGCCTGCGCCAATCACTACAATCGGCATAATGGGTGTATTTGTATCAATAGCCAGACGAAAGGCCCCCTCCTTAAAAGGCTGGAGTAACTCTTGTGTTCGGTTCTGTGTACCTTCTGCGAAGATGAGCATAGAAATTCCCATCTGTAAAATTTGTCGGGCGTACTCAACACTTTTTTTTCTACTTGCATGACTTCTCCGGTCAACCACTACAGTACCCGTTTTTACGATGAAACCAAAAACCGGAATTTTCAATAATTCCTTTTTTGCAATGGGTCTGAATTCTCCTGGAATAAGGAGGCACACTCCGGGAATGTCGAGAAACGAGGTATGGTTACTTACGTAGATGTAGGATTTTCCTTTTTTAATATTCCCTCTATTGCAAAGTTCAAATTGTATATAGGTGAGCTGACTAAAAATCCATGACCAAAACCACAGAAATTTGTACCCGATCCAGGAAAATCGATTGCCCAGAACAAAGGGCATTATGATTCCAGGCAGGAAAAGAATCATAAAAAAACTGAAGACAATGATTACCCAAAGGGTATAAATTTTGCGCAACACAGAATATTTTTTAATTGTACTTACCTGATCAGTACAAAAATGTGCTTTCGAGAATTGCTAAGCAAATTTTGTGATCGATTGAATTTACGTACAATTATTAGTTATCTCGCCAATACCGGAATACTGGTGGCCAGGATTTCAAGGTCCTGATCGTTCACTTGTTTTTTCTCATCAGCCACGATCAGAAAATTCTCGTAAACAATATTAAGGTCGTTACCCTCAATAATGTGTCCCAGCACCTCCAGCCTGTGTTTGAGTGCAGCTCTGCCACTGCGTGCCGTAAGTACAATCGAGGAACACGGAACGCCTACATCGGCAGGGTTAATGATTTCGTAATTCTCGGCATGCTTTAAAAAACCGTCTTGGTGAATACCGGACGAATGTGAAAAGGCATTGGCACCTACTATGGCTTTGTTCGGCTGCACCGGCATGCGCATCATCTTGCTGACCAGTTTGCTGATACCATAGATTCTTTCTGATTTGATGTTGGTGGTTAATCCCAAATCTTGATGGGTTTTTAATGTCATCGCTACTTCTTCCAATGACGTGTTACCGGCCCGTTCACCTATACCGTTAATCGTCACTTCCACCTGGCGTGCGCCATGGATCAAACCAGAAATAGTATTGGCAGTGGCCATCCCCAGGTCATTATGACAATGTACTGAGACAATTGCCTTATCAATGTTGCTCACATGATCAAACAAGTATTGAATACGCTTACCGTATAAATGCGGTAAACAGTATCCGGTGGTATCCGGTATGTTCACTACATCGGCACCGGCTGCAATGGTGGCTTCAATCATTTGGGCAAGAAATGCCAAATCGGCACGGCCGGCATCTTCGGCATAAAACTCCACTTCATATCCTTTCGACTTTGCATATTTTACAGCCCACATTCCTTGCTCCAACACCTGTTCGCGTGTACTTTTAAATTTGTGTTGGATGTGGACATCGCTGGAGCCGATGCCTGTATGAATGCGTCCACGCTTTGCATAACGAAGTGCTTCAGCGGCAACATCAATGTCTTCTTGTTTCGCACGGGTCAGTCCGCAGACGACCGGCTCCTTCACGGCTCCC
>CAZQXC010000063.1:0-13194 GCA_964597075.1 uncultured Roseivirgaceae bacterium
TTTCTTGAAGCTCATAATTTTTTATGTTTGGTTTGAGCTCCAAAGGTGATAAGTCTGTAAATTACAGATGAACTATGATCGAAGTACGGAAACTACCGAAGGTTTAGTTCAACAGCCGCTTGCCGCAATGGGGGCTGATGTGGTTAAATCAAGTGCAGTGCTTCTATCAACATTTGTGCTTGGTTGACAGTGAAGTGCTTCGAAATCCCCCACTGCGGCAAGCGGCAAAACGTTAGTGGTAATTATTCCAAGACCCCTAGAATGACAAAAAACATTCATAAATATGACTTTAAACCAGTACTTCCTCAGGAATTTGAAATTGTAGATTTAGGAAAGCTATATAATGACTTCAAAGATGTTTTTACCTCTTCGTTCAGAACGGGATTTAATCATATCATTTGGTTTAAGAAAGGTAGTCCATCATTGGTCATTGACTTCAATCCTGTAAAAATTAAACCCAACACCATTATCTTTTTACCGAAAGATACTGTTCAACGTTTTGATGAAAAAAGTACATTTGAAGGTAAAGCCATTTTATTTACTGAAAGTTTTTTTTGTAAATCAGACAGTGATACATACGCAAGCAGGGGTTTCGTGCTTCGTAGGACAGGGAAGTAGTAATTTTAAAGTTCAGTTCTTTGTAGGCTATTTAATGTTGAAAATCCCATCCTGCGTTTACCTACATACCAATACATTAAAAATTAAACAAATTGAAAATTGAAAGTACTGAATATCCATAAGCGAATAATAAACCAACCTAAAAACAAGGTAGTTGATTTGATAAATACCCTATCAACGGACAATGATAAAATTTGGCCAAAAGAAAAGTGGCCAGCAATGAAATTTGCAGGTGGAATAAAAATTGGAGCGAAAGGCGGACACGGCCCGATAAAATACGTGGTTGAAAAGTATAACTCAGAACAGATAATTCAATTTAGATTTGAGAAACCTCAAGGATTTAATGGAATTCATAAATTTGAGATTGAACCAATAAATAAAAATGAGACTCTAATCAAACACACTATTGAAATGCAAACTGCTGGAAAAGGAACTTTAATGTGGGTTTTGGGAATAAGTTCTTTGCACAATGCACTTATCGAGGATAGTTTTGATAAAATTGAGAATAATTTCTTAGTCGACAAGAAAACATCCGAATGGAGTTTTTGGGTGAAATTTTTAAGAAAGAAAATAGATAGAAGTAAGAAAAAGCAAAGCAAACAAAATGACAAGTCTGCTTTTGATTAAAGAACAACGACCCGATACCAGCACCTACACGCAAATGGGGGTTCAGTGCTTTTTTGAAAGTGAAGTGCTCAATCCAAGTTCTGTACTTTTAATGAAGTTCAGTTCTTTTTACCACCTCAACGTAACTCGTTAGAGGATGTTGAGGAATGTTGTTGAACTCCACGCATGCATACCTCAGCATTAATAACAGAGAAAACTAAAGGGGTGACTTATCTTAATAATGAAGATAAGTCACCCCTACGCCAGCCTTTAAAAGAGAAAAGGATAACCTAAAGGCTATCCTTTTCACTAATTTCTAAGAAGAAAATAAGAATTTTTAAGCTTTATTCTTAAGGTCCTGAACCTCAGACCTGATTTGCTGAGCCAGGTTTTTAAGATCCTGCATGCCTTTTCTTAGACGGGTTCCTGCAGCGCTGTTGCCCTTTGCATAGAACTTATCAGCATCGCCTTCTAATGAAGCAATGAGGTTTTTGAGGTCATTAAATTTTTGCATTGTGCTATTAGTTTAAGATTGAAAATGTGATTTCTAACGCCAATTTAACTAAAAACCTTAAAAATCAACTCAAAAAGGCATTTTTTTATTATGGCTTTGTCACCGCAACAAGCTCCTCGTTGCGGTAAAACCCGCTATCCAGCTTGTCTTTTAGCACCGAAAAGGCCGTTAACGTGCGCTCAACATCCTCCATGGTGTGAACCGCTGTAGGAATAATCCTGAACATGATAACATCCTTAGGAACAACAGGATAGATCACTACCGAGCAGAAAATACTGAAGTTCTCACGCAGGTCCATCGCCATATTGGCCGCCTCACCTACCCCGCCCTTAAAGAGCACAGGCGTTACCGGTGAACTGGTACCCCCAATATTAAAGCCTCTTTCCTTTAACCCATTCTGCATGGCGTTAACAATCTTCCACAAATTGTCCTTTAACTCAGGCTTGGTGCGCAATAACTCAAGCCTCTTCATGGCTCCTATTACCAAAGGCATAGGTAAGCTTTTGGCATAGATTTGTGATCTCATGGAGTAGCGTAGGAACTTAACAATATTCGCATTGCCACCTACAAAAGCACCGATACTCGCCATAGATTTAGCAAAGGTTGAGAAGTATAAGTCGATCTGATCCTGAACGCCTTGCTCCTCGCCCGTTCCTGCACCAGTTTTACCCATGGTACCAAAGCCATGAGCATCATCTACGAACAATCTGAAATTATACTTCTTCTTCAGTTCAACTACGCCCTTCAGGTTGCCTTGCATACCCGACATTCCAAAGACACCTTCTGTAATAACCAATATACCCCCACCGGTTTCATTCGCGAGTCGGGTAGCCCGTTGGAGTTGCTTCTCCAGACTTTCCATATCGTTGTGCGAATACACAAAACGCTTACCCATGTGAAGGCGAACACCATCAATAATACAAGCATGTGATTCAGCATCGTATACGATTATATCTTTACGATCAACAATGGCATCAATAATCGAAACAACGCCTTGATAACCATAGTTAAGCAGCATTACATCCTGCTTATCGATAAACTCAGCCAGTTGCTTCTCCAGTGCTATATGATGCACCGAGTTGCCAGACATCATCCGGGCACCCATCGGGTGACCCAGCCCGTACTTAGTTGCAGCTTCCCCGTCTACCTTTCTTACTTCAGGGTGATTGGCCAGGCCGAGGTAGTTATTCAAACTCCAGTTTAATACCGGCTTGCCGTTAAACATCATATGGGGGCCGATATCGCCCTCCAGCTTAGGGAAAAAGAAGTAATCATCAGGTAAGTGGGAGTACTTGGCCAGCGGCCCGGCCTCCATTTTCAGCTTTTCAAATAAGTCTACCATTGCGTGTTTCTGGGTTAAAAATTGCCGCAAAAATAACGAAAAAACGTCAGGAACAAGTGATTAAGGCTTGACTGCCCCAACATATTATTCAGGTTGGCCTAACGGCAATTATTCATTAGCATTGCATTTTAAGCACTTTTCGATGACAAAAATCAAGAAACTATTAGTTGCCAATCGGGGTGAGATTGCCTTACGGATCATGCGAAGTGCCAGGGAAATGGGCATAAAAACGGTGGCTGTATACAGCGAAGCCGATCGTCAGGCGTTACATGTCCGGTTTGCGGATGAAGCCATCTGCATAGGTCCACCGCCTTCAAATGAATCTTACTTAAGGATGGATAAATTAGTCGATGCAGCAAAGCAAACAAAGGCTAATGCCATCCATCCCGGCTATGGTTTCCTGTCGGAGAATGAGGACTTTGCACAGCAGGTTGAAGACGCAGGATTAGTTTTTATCGGGCCGTCTTCCAAATCCATTGAGGTAATGGGTAACAAGCTGGCCGCTAAAGATGCCGTAGCAAAATTTAAGGTACCCTTGGTGCCGGGCACTGCCGAACCCATTAGTGATCTAGCGAAAGCGAAAAAAGTAGCGAAGGAAGTTGGCTATCCCATTCTGATTAAAGCCGCAGCCGGTGGTGGCGGAAAAGGCATGCGTATTGTTGATCGTGAAGAAGATTTTCAGGAGCAAATGGACCGGGCTGTAAGTGAGGCCACCTCAGCATTTGGTGACGGATCAGTCTTTATTGAAAAGTATATTACACAACCTCGTCATATTGAATTTCAAATATTCGGAGACAAACATGGCCATGTGGTTCATCTTTTTGAACGTGAGTGCTCCATCCAACGCAGGCATCAGAAGGTTGTAGAAGAGGCACCCTCTTCTATTCTGACTCCAAAAATCCGGAAAGCGATGGGTGAAGCAGCCGTGAACGTTGCTAAATCCTGCTCGTACTACGGAGCTGGCACCGTTGAATTCATCATGGATGAAAACCTGGATTTCTATTTCCTGGAAATGAATACCCGCTTGCAGGTGGAGCATCCGGTAACGGAAATGATTACCGGAATTGACCTGGTAAAACTACAGATCAGGATTGCCGAAGGAGAAAAATTACCGTTCAAGCAAGAAGATCTTTCCATGCACGGCCATGCGGTGGAAGTGCGCGTTTATGCGGAAGATCCAACCAACAATTTCATGCCGGATATTGGGACTCTAAAAACGTATCAACGTCCACAAGGGAATGGTGTACGGGTAGATGATGGCTTTGAACAAGGGATGACGATTCCGATTTACTATGATCCCATGATTGCCAAATTGATATGCCATGCCGAAACCCGCGAGCTGGCCATGGACAAAATGATCCGTGCCATTGACGAATATGAAATTACCGGCCTGGAGACAACGCTTGGTTTTTGTAAGTACGTCATGCAACATAAAGCCTTCCGAAGCGGGCAGTTTGATACTAAGTTTGTTGAGAAATACTTTAAACCTGAGGTACTTTCACCCACACCACAGGAAGATGAAGAACTTTTAGCAGTCGCACTTTCGACAATAGGTAAACACAAGCCTGCGACCGCGGAAGCGGCAATCACTCCTGGTGCTATCAGTAAATGGAAAAAAAACAGACTGTCGTAATCGCTAATCGTTGAACTAACAGATTCATGGCAGAAATAAAACCGATCCGTGCCTGGCGCTATAATCAGGAGCTTTCACAAAATATTGAACCTCTTGTCTCTCCCCTCTTTGATGTTGTTTCTGAAAAGCAACGCAAGACACTGTATCAAAACCACTATAACAGCATTCATTTATCGGTTCCGCTTGGTTCAGCCCATCATGCAAAAGAGGTGCTGGACCAATGGAAGCAAGCGGGTGTAATCAAACAAGATAATTTACCCGGAATATACGTTCACTATCAATACTTCAAACTTCCGGGAAGTACGAAGGAATACTGTAGAAAGGGATTTGTTTGTCACATCCGAACATATGATTGGGATGAAAACATCATCCTTCGGCACGAAAACACCATACCCAATGCGGTGAATGATCGTGTGGAGTTGCTGGAAGAAACACAACTTCATGTTAGTCCTACGCATGGCTTATATACTGATCCTGATCATGTACTGGAAACCTTTATGGATGAAGCTATTCAATCGCCCATATATGAAACGGAAGACTATCAGGGTGTTCGCGATGTGCTGGCCTTTGTCCATGATGCCGCTGTAATCCAAAAATTTATTGACGTTCTTAAAAACAAATCCATCATTCTGGCAGATGGTCATCATCGTTACGAAGGATCGTTAGTGTATAAAAATAAGTTGAGGAGGGTTCAACCCAATCATACCGGTAATGAAGGCTACAACTTTCACTTAATGTACCTGACCAATACAGAAGCCGATGATTTACGAATACTCCCGACACACAGGTTAATAAGTGGATTACAGGATTTTAGTGAGGACACCATTCTTAAAAAGTTGGAAGCCGATTTTATTATCAAGCCCATTGAGGATGCTTATACGTTGAATGAAATTATTGTTGGAAAACCGTGGGCTTTTGGATTAATGTTTCGTGAAAACAACTATAAGGTACGGTTAAAACCGGAAGCGTTGAACACCCTGCGCTGGCACTTCCCCGATGTTGTCAAAAATCTTGATCTAACAGTAATGCACTATTTTATCATAGAAAAAGTATTGGGTATTCCCGGTAAGGATCAACGTCAGAGTGAACACATTTCATTCGACCGAAGCTTTTCTGATTGTTTACAAAAAGTAATAAAGGCAGAAGCTCAACTTGCCATCATTACTAATGAGGTATCGATAGAAGATGTAAAAAAGGTGTGTTCCAGCGGAGCTACTATGCCGCAAAAATCAACGTATTTTTATCCAAAAGTAATCTGTGGATTTCTTTTCAGTTCCATAAAAGAAGATGAATTTCAATCGCCCACTTATTCTCGCTTCTAGCTCACCACGCAGGCAATACCTGATGCGTGAAGCTGGCTTTACATTTACTGTAGAGAAACCGGACGTGGAGGAGACATTCCCTGATGACTTGCCGGTTGAACAGGTAGCTCGCTATCTCGCCAACAAAAAAGCAGAGTATTTTAGAAAGGAAATTCACAATCAGGTAATTGTTACAGCCGATACCGTGGTAATTCTCGAAGGTAAAATCCTAAACAAACCAGGCGATCGAAATGAGGCTATTTCCATGCTTTCGCAATTAAGTGGTAAAACGCACCTGGTAATGACAGGGGTTTGTATTCTTTCAGCCGAAAAAGAAAAAAGCTTTGATGATACCACGGAAGTCACCTTTAAAAAACTTATTCAAGAAGAAATTGAATTTTATGTAGATCAATTTAAACCTTATGATAAGGCAGGTGCCTATGGCGCGCAGGATTTTATTGGAATGATTGCCATAGAAAAGATAAACGGCTCGTATTTCAATGTAATGGGTTTACCCATTCACAACGTATATGAATACCTTAATAACTGGTCGTGAAGAAAATCTGGCAATACCTGGTTAACCATATAAAAGAGGATTTTAACGCTCCACTTTACCTTTCAATCACCACTTTCCTTTCTGTAATCATTTTTCTCAATTTCTATTTCGATATTGAAGATAGCTTTATCGATGTACAACCATCAGTTCAAAAATTCTTTTATTTCCTTTTACTACAATCAATCGTCTACTTCATTCCTGTTTATCTACTGTTCATATTTAAAAAAAACAGAACAATCCTGACTTTTCCTTTCTTCATAAGGAGCATGCTAGCATTAACCTTACTAAGCCTGGACCGTAGTCTACTTTTTATTGACGGTTGGATTTTCAACTACTTAAATGCCGAAGTTTTGTACTGGGCATACAAAGTAATAAACAACCTGGTTGGAATTTTCTTTGTAATATTACCTCTATTCATTTTTTATTATCTGACAGATCGGAAGCAGAAAAATTTTTATGGTCTTAATTCCAGACCTATTGACCTAAGACCATATCTGCTCCTGCTGCTTATCATGGTGCCCGTTGTTGTTGGCGTTTCATTTTTAACAGGGTTTCAGAAGCAATATCCAATGTATATCAGCACAAGTGCTCACGTATACCTTGGCATACCTGAATGGATTACGGCAGCCATATACGAATTGGCTTACGCGCTTAACTTTGTATCGGTTGAATTTTTTTACCGGGGATTTTTAGTGTTGGGAATGGTGGCATTCTTAGGCCGATCAGCCATACTACCCATGGCATGTTTATACTGCGCGCTACATTTTGGAAAGCCCATGCCGGAAGCGATCAGCTCAATTTTTGGCGGCTACATACTTGGCGTAATCGCACTGGAGACACGAAGCATATGGGGTGGAATAATGGTTCATGTTGGTATTGCCTGGTTAATGGAAGCGGTCGCTTATTTGCAAAAACAAGCTCAATAACTAGTCAGTACTTCCTAAGAAGCTTGCTACAAATTTTACTTCAACGTGTCTGATGATGCTTTGCATCTCGAGGAGTGTGAAACCAAATTTTGATGGTAAAGTAAAAAAACTCCCGACTGATAATTCAATCGGGAGTTTATTACCAGACGAAAATGGTTACTTTTCTGATTTCTCTTCCTTCGTACCAGCATCCTTTTTTTGTGCCTGACGAATTTTGTCCCCTTCTTTTAATCGTTTGGAAACCACTAGGAAAGGACCTGTTACAATTTCGGTTGAGTCACTAATTCCTGAAAGTATTTCTATATTATCATAGTCGCTAATGCCTGTCTTTACTTCCACCATCTTGGCCACACCCCCCTCGTTTACAAATACCACAACTTTATCTTGTTTCTTCTCAGACGCTTGCTGCACTCCGGCTGGTTGCGTAGTGCCACTCGGTTTCTTTTTATCGTCTGGAATACGTGTAGTGACTGCGGATAGCGGCACAGCGATCACGTTATCCTTGCGAGTAGCCAATATTTCCACACTGGCCGTCATGCCGGGCCGGAAGGGATATCGCTTACCGGACTCAACCAAATCTTGGTAAGACGAATTTAGAATCAATATCCTTACCTCAAACTCGGTTATTGCATCAGACGATACTTTATCTTTCGCTGTATTGGCAATGTGCGTTACAGTTCCTTTGAATTGCTTTTCTGTGTTGGAATAGGCATCAACATCAATTATAGCAGTATCGCCAATATTCACCCGCACAATATCATTCTCGTTTACATTTACCCGAACCTCCATCAAACTTAAGTCGGCTATGCGCAACATCTCAGTTCCCTGCATTTGCGCAGTACCCACAACACGTTCACCCTGCTTTACATTCAGTTTTGACACAAAACCATCCATGGGAGCTATGACGCTGGTAAGCCTTACATTTTCCCGTGCTTCATTTACAGTAGCCTCGCTGCTTCGTATTATATATTTAGAAGCCTCCAGATTTTGCCGCGCAGATTTCAAATCATTCTCCGCTACTTTAAAATTCTGCTGAGCCAATTGCCAATCGGCTTCGCTAATCACTTTTTCATCCCATAATTTCTCCTGACGCTCAAAATCCTGCTTAGCACGTGTAAACGTGGCTTCTGCGCGCGATAACGCAGCTTCCGAAGAAACCATGTTAGCCCGCTGCTGATTGAGTGACGCCTCAGCACGTTCCAGTTGTGATAACCATGTATCCGGACGGATTTTAACCAGCAGCGTTCCTTTCGATACAGAATCACCATCCTCTACCATCAACTCCCGGATTTCACCCGAAACTTCCGGTGCCAGCTTTACCTCCGTCACGGGCTGCACGGTACCGGAAGCACTAACCTTTTCGATAATAGTTGTACGCTTTGCTTTCGTTAGCTCAACCTCAAGCTCTTTCGGTTTACCAATCCAACCCTGCGAACGACCGATCATAACAAACAGCAGCAATACAACTACTGCACCAATGAGTATATAGATTAACTTATTAGATTTTTTTTTCTGCTTTGCCATTTTTTTAAAGTAGTTATTATAGCGTGGTTAAAAATCAAGTGGAAGACCCTGGTAAAAATCAAGAACCTTTTTCCGGAAAATAAAGTCGTACTTGGCGCGAAGTAGATCGGACTGCGACTGGAACAAGTTATTCTCAGCAAGTTGATAATCTACAAAATTAACCGCACCCAGTGAGTAACGTTGTTTTGCCATACGATACGCTTCATCGCGTGCTTTTAATTGACGTTCCGTAGACGAATACGTTTTAGCTGCTGCCATCGCATTGTTGTAGGCTGTTTCTACTGCTTGTCGAAGGGTGTTGCTTATTTCTAAATAGGAGATATCTGCCAGGTCCCGGCTGATAGCCGCCCGTTGCATGGCAGACCGTGCTGTTAACCCGTTAAAAATAGGTATCTGTAAATTCAGTCCCACACTACGACCACGGTTATCCCTATACTGATCACCTATAGAAGGAACACTGATATTTCCGGTAGGAACGGTCAAATCACGAAACACAGGTGAATTCGAACCTTGCACATAACCAATTTGTTCGGTTACAATTTGAAAATTACCATCCGGAAAAAACTGTCTGCGCTGATCGGAATAAACCGTATTATAAGAAGCATTTACACTAATGCGAGGATATAAATTACCCTTTGTAGAACGGAATGCATAGAGTGAACTCCGCTTTCGTAATTCAGCAGCCCGTATCTCAGGCATTGAAAGTGTGGCAATGTCATAAATCTCATCAGCGGTTTTATTTATCGCAATTTCATCGGCAATATCCACCTGGAGCAACTCAACATCCATCGGTGTTGAGGCCGGCAATTGAAGAGCCTGTTTAAGTTGTAAAAAAGAAAGATTTAAGGCATTTTCCTGCTGTATAATGTTGAGTTCATTGGTTGCTAATTGAGCGTCAAGGTTAAGCACATCAGCCATAGGCAATGCACCCGCATCGACAAGCTTTTTAGTTCGTTCCAACTGTTCACGGGTGGTGTTAAACTGTAGCTGGGCAACGGTATAAAGTTCTTTGTTGAATACAACGTTCAGGTAAAGTGTTATTACATTTAGAATAACATCATTACGCGCTTTGATTAAATCTTCATTCGCTGCATCAAGATCAACATCACTTTGTTTCAGGTTATAAAAAAGCCTGAATCCATTCCACAAAAGTAATGCACTGCTCGCCCCCAGGTTGGAGTTTCTGATTTCACTTTCCGTAAAAATATTTGTAGTTGGATCAATCGTACGCCCCCAGTTAATTCCATAGTTACCATTGGCATTCAAATTGGGTAACATGGCCATTTTAGACTGTAATAAATTGATTTCGCCAGTCCGAACTCCATACGTACTACGTTTTACTGTAAGATTATTTGAAACCGCGTATTCAACAATCTCACGCAGTGTCCAGACTTTTTTATTTTCCTGTGCTGAAGCAGAAAAGGATAAAAAAACAAAAACCAAGGCCACGTATTTTTTCATATGCATCATAAATCAATATCCGGGATATAAATTACTTCTTTCACCCACGTTAGACTCCGCAGGTATTCCAATGTTACAGGCTTTAAGCCGGAATCCATTTCAATAACCAGGCAAGCCTGATCATGCTTTCCTCGCCTGGAAACCGACATAGTGGCAATGTTGCAATCATCGTGTGAAAGTATACTGGCAATAAAGGCAATGCTGCCCTTCACATCATCGGCAAAAATTACCACGGTGTGAAGACTCGCATTAAAATCGGCCTTAAAGCCATCCACTTCAGCAATGTTAATAATGCCGCCACCCTTACTTTCACCCAAAACTTCAATCTCTCTATCACCCTTTTGTAAGGTTATCCGAATGGTATTCGGGTGCATGGTTGAGGCATTTCCTACCGACTTGAAATGATATTTCAACCCCTGCTTACCGGCCAATTCGAGAGACTCCTTTATACGCTTATCATCAGTTTTAAAGTCAAGAAGACCAGCAATTATCGCCCGATCACTTCCATGCCCCTCATAGGTTCGGGCAAAGGAATTATAAAAGATAATCTCTGCTTGTTCGGGTGTGGCCCCCAACAACTTCAGGGCTGTGCGGGCTATTCGAACCACCCCGGCTGTATGCGAGCTAGACGGACCAATCATTACCGGGCCGATCATGTCAAAAACACTGCTTTTCTCGTGCATACTGGGTTTTAATACGGGATTTGTCGCCTCAGCGTTATAATTGTTACAGCAATGGGTATTTTTTGGGAAATATTATAGAATACTACATCAAACCGCTATCGGGGCCTTGATAGCCGGGTGAGATTGATAATTCACGATTTCAAAATCCTCGAACGTGTAGTCAAAGATTGTAGATGGTTTGCGATTGATTTTAAGCTGTGGTAGCGCTAATGGCTCGCGGGTAAGTTGCAACCGGGCTTGCTCAACATGATTGGTATATAAATGTACATCACCGCCTGTCCACACAAAATCGCCTGGTGCCAGATCGCACTGCTGGGCCACCATGCAGGTAAGCAATGCATATGACGCTATGTTAAAAGGAACACCAAGAAAATAATCAGCTGAGCGCTGGTAGAGTTGACAGGAAAGCTTCCCATCGGCCACATAAAACTGAAACAGGGCGTGGCAGGGAGGTAAAGCCATTTTATCCACTTCAGCAGGGTTCCAGGCGGAAACTATGTGCCTGCGCGAGTCGGGTTTCGATTTGATTTGATCAAGCACCTTAGAAATCTGATCAATTGTGTTACCGTCCGGGGCAGGCCAACTTCTCCATTGTTGACCGTATACAGGGCCCAGGTCACCATTTTCATCAGCCCATTCATCCCAAATGCTTACCCCATTATCTTTTAGGTATTTGATGTTGGTGTCACCGTTTAAAAACCACAACAATTCATAAATAATGGAACGAAGGTGAAGTTTTTTTGTAGTAACCAGGGGAAACCCTTCATAGAGGTCAAAACGCAATTGCCTTCCAAAAACTGAATATGTACCCGTACCCGTGCGGTCGGTTTTAAGACTGCCGGTATCCAGTATATCCTGCATTAAATCAAGGTAGTTCCTCATGCTGTGGTTTTCAGCAACAAATAAAAGAAAAAGTCCTGATCCCGAAAGAATCGGGACCAGGACTTTGCACTAAAAACCAACCCTTTTAACCTCTATTATTCACCGTCACGTTTCTGGTATTGCCATCTACTGTTATGGTGATAATTCTATCACACGCACCATCTCCAAAATCTACGGTCACAACTTTTCCGGATGCTACATCCACATATTGCTTCACACCTTCTACCGCAATCGGGCAACCACGCTTATACACCAATGGTTCAATGATGGACATGGTATACGCTCTTCCTCTGCGGTTGGTGCCTGAAGCAGCAACATCAGCATCAGCACACTGATCAACTACCATGGCATCGTTAAGCGGATTGGCGGCTCTGATCCATTCGCGAACATAGCAATGCTCACGGGTTGCTTCGGTGCCATCGGGCCAAACAGCCAGTCCATCTACCAATTCAATCTGAAATTTAGGAGCCTGTACATTGCTTGCAGTTATATTGGTAAGCGTACGCTCACCACTCAACTTAATATCATTGATGGAGTATCCATCGAATGTAGTTACTACAGTTGATCCGGGTAAAAACCTGCGACCAGTAAAGTTGATGATGATTTTACCCTTACGAACATTACCCAGAAGATCCGTACATCCTTCTTCCCCGAAGTCGATTACGATCTCGCCTTTTGGAACATTCGGAGTTGACGCTGCATCCATGGTGATAGTGATCACAATTCCTTCACAATTAAAACGAGGGTCCTGAATAGTAATCGTTCGGGGGCCTTCGGCTATTCGGCCACCATCGCCACCATTGTCTGTTGCATCGTCCGCTAACATGGCAATTCCGGCCAAATCATCAGCATCTTCAAAATAATAATCGGTGATTGCATCTTCTGCTACATCAGCGGCCTCTTGTTGCAAGGCCACATTGTCTTCGGTACACGAAATAGCCGCACCAAGCGAAATGATCGCCATCAGGGCTAATGTCTTTTTAAAGAATGAAATTGTTTTCATAGTATGTTTAAGTTAAATGATTTAAAAACAACCCTTAGACGGACTGCCCGCTGAAGGGTTTAATCTATACTTGGTATTATTTTATAGTAACTTTGAGGAACTATTGAAAAACACCCGAATGAGACAATTTCTTGCTTTTGGCCTT
>CAZQXC010000063.1:13204-14016 GCA_964597075.1 uncultured Roseivirgaceae bacterium
CGCATGGTCAATCCCTTAAAATTGCTAAGCTTAAATACAATGGCGGGGGTGACTGGTATGCCAACAAAACAGCTTTACCCAACCTGATTGAATTTTGCAATAAGGAACTGGGTACCACACTGGCGCCTGAAGAGGATATTGTTGAAGTAGGCAGCAAAGACCTTTACCTCTATCCTTACATTTATATGACCGGCCACGGTAATGTTGTTTTCTCAGACACCGAGGCCTCCAATTTACGGAACTACCTGATTGGCGGGGGCTTTCTGCACATTGACGACAATTATGGACTGGATAAGTACATCAGGATTGAACTTAAAAAGGTATTTCCTGAACTTGAATTAAAGGAGTTATCATTCGATCATCCGATTTATTATCAGAAATTTAAATTTCCACGAGGCCTGCCTAAAATACATGAACACGATGGGAAACCCGCCCAAGGCTTCGGCTTGATTTATGAAGGCCGACTGGTTTTGTATTACAGTTATGAAAGTGATTTGGGCAACGGCTGGGAAGATATTCGTGTACACAACACGCCTGCCGAAAAACACCTCGAATCCCTTCAGATGGGTGCCAATATTATTGCCTACTGTTTCACCAATTCAATGTGATTTAAGGTTCTGTTATACCTACGGAAGATACCCTAAAACGGAAACGTACTATTTCCCTGAAAAAATCTCTTCCAGCTTATCATCCAATGCCTGCCCACGGAGGTTCTTGGCAATGATTACACCATTAGGATCAAGCAAAAGCGAAAATGGGATTGCCGTAATGTTATAGGTTTTAGCGGCTTCCGATTGCCAGAATTTTAAATC
>CAZQXC010000064.1:0-2437 GCA_964597075.1 uncultured Roseivirgaceae bacterium
AATATGATTATATAACTGTGGGTCAGGAACTTAGCTCGGCAAGAGTTATATAATTTATATTATGTTAAGTTGATTTTATTGAGATCAGCCTCCCTGTGTGGCTCGGTTAAAGAAATGGCATTAAAGTGTTTGAATAGCATTCTATTATTATACCTAACCTATTGATTGAGTTGAGATTAAATCTTAATCATTTTTTGGACACCGCGATAAATGCAAATTTGACTTGTAGTTAGCTGGGGAGCATAACGATTTGTTGATTCTGGTGAACGGTGTCCCACCTGCTTGGCTACGGCCTGAATTGGTGCCCCATTCCGGAGTAAATTTGTTATGTATGTTGCTCGTAGTGTTTCCGATCCCCGCTTCATCTTGAAATCATCTGGCCGGACTTCATCAACACTTTCAAAGTAATCCTCCGTCAAATTCCACTTGCGATTTTTCCAAATGCCTATAATCTCGCGCTTCGCCGGTGGTAGATGAGAAAAAAAAGAGTTCTAAACCCTACGCTAAAAAAAACTTTTTATGAAGATTGGTGAAAGGCCATGCCTTCATTAGCATTTCGGCAGGCAGGCTCGGATACCTAAGCAATTTAACAACTTGTCCGATCAACTGGCGGATAACGCAATAACATTATATAACGAATACGTTTTAGAGTAAATCAAGGACTTTAATCAGGCCTAGTTTTATCTCATCCATTTCTTTTGCTGAAAGGATACCTAGCCGTTTAACAAATCTCTCTTTTGAAATTGATTTTACCTGAAAACAATCTGCAACACTAGCTTTGGTGATGCCATTACCTTTTGAAGGCGTGAGCGACACATGCCAATCTCGAATAGAGCGAACTGGATCTGTAACAGGAACCACAACCTTTAATTGAAGAGCACCCATACTATCGTGATTTACAATTACTGCAGGCCTTACTTTGTCGATTTCTTGTCCAACTTTTGGAGCAAAGTCAACTAACCATACTTCGCTATGCTTCATTCCTCAATAATGTCAAGATCAACATCAGAAAAATTGTTTGCTTCCTTTGCATAGTACTTTATGGTTTCAGGGTCTTTTGCCTGGGATTCTATTTGTTTATAAATAGCAGCTTTATTCTTCCTCAATTTTTCAACGGCTCTCTGAAGGTTTGTTTCTGCAATTGCCGAGCGAATTAATATCCCCTCTTCAGTTTCCTCAATAACAACTTTCTCCAGTTTGTATTTCTTAATCATTTCAGACGGTAAAATAACAGCCTTGCTATTTCCTACCGATGTCAATGTTTTAATCATACTCAAATATACGATTAAGTTATAACAATGTTATAACTCTTAGCATTATTTTGAGCACATTCACTTTATAATGGATCCTTTCATGTGGACTACTACTTGCCACGTTTGTAGCAATTCTAGCTGGTTTACATGAACAGCTTAAATGTTTCTGTATCATGTTGTAAGTGAGGTATTTGCAACTTATATTTTTACCTGACATTTTTGGCAAAGAAACCTTAAAACTTAAATCAATCTGTATTGAAACCCTCCATTTTACTTAGATCGAAGTTAAACCGGTACAAATGCGGTTGCTGCATAGAGGCATCATCAAATTTCTTTTTCCAGCCTTTGCTGTTCACCCCAAAACGGTCTTCCAGTTCGTCCCACACTACGGCAATGTGTCCCTCTTCGAATAAATCTTTTTCCTGGTATTCGGTAAGGTAAAGAGTCAGTTAAAATTCTGTATCCAATAAACCATCCGTTTTCTATGGGCTAGGATTAATATTCAGCATTAAGCGAGTTTTTAGTCTAATAAAGCCCAATACTACCAATTTGCCATTTCTATTTCAGATGCTTAGATTCGTTAAACGCCTGTTTATCTGTGATTTACCAATTTAAATATTTGTAACATTTTGGTCATTTCTATTGCCTATCCACACCTGTCTCTTTGCCTGATTCTAATCTAATCACCATCTTCACTCCCCCAGTCCTTCCTTCTCATTCGTTTCCTTATCTTCGCGACTTATTTCAAATTCAATGCTCGCAGTAAACAAGCTTTCGCTTCAATTCGGTAAACGTGTTCTCTTTGATGAAGTCAGCCTACGCTTCAGCCAAGGCAATTGCTACGGTGTGATTGGTGCCAATGGTGCCGGTAAATCCACCTTTCTTAAGATTCTATCAAATGAAATTGACCCTACCCGTGGCAATGTAAGCATGGAACCCAACAAACGCATGGCGGTACTGCGCCAGAATCACTACGAATTTGATGAAGTGTCTGTTTTGGATACAGTACTGATGGGCTATATCAAACTTTGGAACATCATGCAGGAAAAGGATGCTCTTTATGCCAAATCCGACTTTTCTGAAGCGGATGGCATGCGTGCCTCCGACCTGGAAGCTGAGTTTGCCGAGCTCAATGGGTGGAATGCACAATCCGATGCAGCATCCCTTTTAAGCGGTTTAGGCAT
>CAZQXC010000064.1:2447-13924 GCA_964597075.1 uncultured Roseivirgaceae bacterium
AGGCATTAAAGAAGAAAACCACTTTAACTTGCTCAAAGAACTCGATGGCGCTGAAAAAGTACGCGTACTCCTCGCCCAGGCCTTGTTCGGAAACCCTGATATCTTAATTCTGGATGAACCTACCAACGATTTGGATATTAACACTATAACATGGCTGGAAGATTTTTTACTTGAATTTGAGAATACTGTCATTGTCGTTTCCCACGACCGCCACTTTCTCGACACGGTATGTACCCACATTGTCGACATTGACTTTCAGGCTATACGCATGTATACCGGCAACTATTCCTTCTGGTATCAGTCCAGTCAGTTAGCGTTATCGCAGCGATCATCAGCCAATAAGAAGGCCGAAGAAAAGCGTAAGGAGTTGCAGGAGTTTATCGCCCGCTTCAGCGCCAATGCGTCTAAGTCGCGGCAAGCCACCAGCAGACGCAAATTGCTGGAGAAGATCAACGTGGATGAAATTCAGGCCTCTACCCGCAGGTACCCGGCCATCATGTTCCAGCAAAAACGCACGGCTGGCGATCAGGTGCTACACGCGGTAGGCCTTGGCTGTTCAAATCAGGGCACTCCCCTGTTCAGCAACCTCGATTTATATGTAAACAAAGGCGACAAAATTGCCTTTCTAAGCAAAGACAGTCTGGCGATTACCTCCTTGTTTCAGATTTTGGTGGGTGAACTCCTGGCATACCAGGGAACCTTTAAGTTTGGCCAAACCATCACCACGGCTTACCTCCCATCGAATAACGAAAACTATTTCCAGTCGGTTGATAACCTTATCGACTGGCTGCGACAGTATGCCGAAGAAGAAAACCGTGACGAGATCTACATCCGAGGCTTTCTCGGTAAGATGCTCTTCTCCGGTGAGGAAGTTTTCAAAAAGTGCAGTGTCCTTTCGGGTGGTGAAAAGGTGCGTTGCATGATTTCGCGAATGATGCTCACCGGTGCCAACGTGCTGATACTGGATGAGCCCACCAACCACCTGGATTTGGAGTCTATTACGGCTTTCAACAATGCACTAAAAGATTTTCCAGGAACCGTGCTCTTTACCTCTCACGATCATGAGTTTACCCAAACGGTGGCCACCCGCATCGTTGAACTTACCCCCAATGGCTGCATCGATAAATTATTGACGTATGATGAATACATCAGCAGCGAAAAAGTAGCCGTGCAGAAAGAAGCGCTTTACGCGTAATTAAACTTATAGTCATCGCGGGCCTGCCTGTTTGTAGCCGCTTCGGCATAGGCAGGCCTTGACCCGCGATCCAAGATTTATGGACTAACAGTTTAGATCTCTCCTTTTTACCGCAAAGGTGCTGAGGTTTGATGGATGTTTTCAACCTTCACACAGCTAAACCCGACCGCGGTATTCTGTTAAAATCCTTCGCTTACGCGTAGCAACCAGAGTACAACTGACCGAGTTTTCATTATTGATAACCAGATAAATATCATTGTAATCTTCAAGTTGAACTTGAGTACATCTATTTTGGGCCGTTTTGATATAGCTATTGCTTCAGGGTGATATGGTTTAAACGATGTCTTTCAGCATGTTGTGCTGCTTAAGGAAACAACCCATTAAAGCCATCGGGTTTAAGACTAACTATATTATTAGATTATTCTTTTTTGCCTGGCCGAACATTCAACCAAATGCTTTCTTGCGGAAAGGGGCTTCCAGGTTGAAGATGTAAAGATTATTGCTCTCACGAAACTACTCGTATTACCAGCTTGAGCAGGAATGGGATAGCAGCACTCAACGAACCATAAATTCCAATCGGCTTGTCTGGTAATAGGTTTCGCCCGGCTGTAAAATCGTGTTCGGGAAGAGGGGCTGATTGGGTGAGTCCGGAAAGTGCTGCGGCTCAAGACATAGTCCGGCATGCTTTCCATAAACCTGGCCGTTCTTTCCTGTGAGGGTGCCATCCAGAAAATTACCGGAATAGAATTGCAGGCCAGGCTCAGAGGTGTAGAGATGCATCTCCCGCCCACTGAACGGATCGTAGAGCTTTGCTGCAGGACCGGCCAAACCTGTTTCTTTTGCTTCGAACAACACAAAGTTGTGATCATATCCACCGGGCACGTGTAGGATATCCCGGCCGATGGCTTTTGGTTCCAAAAAATCGAATGGCGTTTCAAAAACCTCCATGAATTTTCCTGTGGGGATAAGGGAATCGTTTACTTCCGTTATCCGCTCTGCAAATAGCTGCAGTTCATGATCCAGTATAGTAGCTCGTTTGCCGGCTGATAAATTAAAGTAAGCGTGACTGGTCAAATTGACCGGAGTTGCCTTATCGGTTGTTGCCGTATAGTTAAGTGTAAGTGTGTTTGCATCACCTACTGTGAACAACACGTTCACATGGAGATTACCGGGAAAGCCTTCTTCCCCATCGGGGCTCTTATAGGTCATGCGCAAGGAACTGTCAGATTCGACTTTTACATCCCACACTACTTTGTCGTACCCCCTTTTCCCACCATGTAACGTATGGCCATTATTATTAGCATGAAGTAAGAACTGCTGACCATCAAGACTAAAGGTTGCATGACCTATGCGGTTGGCATAGCGTCCGATCAATGCACCAACGTATGGATTATTATCCGCCAGGTAACCTTCAAGCGAAGAAAAACAAAGTACAATATTTTCAAAATTTCCATTTCGGTCGGGTACCCTAATTTCTGTGATGGTCCCTCCATAATTCAGCACACTTACCTGCATGCCGGCTTTATTTCTAATCGTGAATTGCTTAATGGCGGTTGTGTCAATCATACTAAAATTGTTAATGGTTAATCCAACGTTTTCCGGTTGTTCCTTTTTCTGTGTGCTGCAAGTCGATGCAAGAGCCATCAGCACAGCAATACGCAGAATCCGAAAAATGACAAGCAGTTTGCGCAACGAGGTATTTTAGTTCAACCAAATTCAAAAGAAAAAGCCGGAATGAAAAGTTTCACTCCGGCTTTAAAATAAAAAGGGGTCCCTTATTATTCTATCCCTAGCTCCTTCAGGCGCTTTTCAACGCGCGCTGCTTTAGTATCTTCACCCAGGTAGTAGTATATGATACTGAGTTTATCCAACACATCAGTATCGGAAGGATTAAGCTTTTCGGCCTTCTCCCAATAGGGTGCGGCTTCCTTGTAACGTTTAACCAGTTCTCCATCAAGCTCTATTTTCTTTTTCTTATCGGCTGCAGAAATGCCCAAATTGTTCATCTCCTGTTTAATCTTATCAGCCTCGATCAGATAAAGCTGTGCCAGATAATACTGGGCATCAAAGTAGGTAGGATCAATTTTTAAGGCTTCTTCAAAATTTTTCTTGGCTTCATCAAAATTATTAAGTTTAGAATTCACATAGCCCAGGTAAAATTGTAATGTTTTATTGGTGGGGTCATCTTTAACTGCCTTTTCAAGTCCACCTTTGGCTTCTGCCGTTTTGTCCATATCGATGAGGTAGCCAATTTCCATCAGTGCGAAATTTTTCTCATTTGGAAATTTATTTTTGGCCTCACGCGTGAGTTCAAGCGCTTTATTTTTATCTTCTTTTGGTCCACCATAGATACTGATCATGACCGAATAAGCATCAGCAGACATACCACCCAATGCAATGTATTTTTCAAGATTCGTCAGTGCTCGGTCGTATTCTTCATTTGCCTGCGATACAAAACCAGCATAGAAATAAGCCGTTGTATCTTCTGGGACAATAACTATGCTTTTGTCAAAATTTTGGAGTGCATTTTCATAGTCATCATCCTGGTAGGCTGTAGCGCCAAGATTTAAATAGTAACTTGCCAAATAGTTCATGGATTGAGTTCTGAGTACAGGAAGCCCCATTTGATCCTGATAAAATAGTTCACCTTTAGCATTTTTATTTAGGTCATCTGCCTTCGCAAATGCCTCCATGGAAGTTTTAAAACTATTGGATTCCAGTGACTTGAAGGATTCATTCTTCGTGGTGTCCAAAGAAGCATAAATCAATCCACGGTAGTACCAGGTTTTGGCATCTAATGAAAGTTTAGGGTCGGTTGAACAGACATCGATCATTTCTTTCGCTTGCTGAAGTTCACCGCTTTTCCAGGAGTTTAACGCTTTAGTTAAATTGGGCTTAATCGGCTTTTGGGCATACACGGCCAAAGGCAACGCGATTAATACAAGAATCACTACTTTTTTCATTTTTGATTTAGGTTTTATTCAATTTTAGTTTTCCTCTGGCTCCTCAGCCATTTTTTGTATTTTTTCCACGGAAGATATCCTATCGTCTTCATTTAACTTAATTAAACGTACACCTTGCGTGGCTCTACCCATCACTCTCAACTCGCTAACTTTTATACGAATGGTTATGCCCGATCGGTTTATGATCATCAAATCATCTTCATCTACAACTTCCTTGATTGCAACAAGCTTGCCAGTTTTACCTGTTATATTTATCGTTTTTACTCCTTTTCCTCCGCGTTTGGTGACCCTGTAGTCATCAACCAACGAGCGCTTGCCATAACCCTTTTCAGAAACCACAAGCAAATTAGCATCTTCCCGTGAAATGCAAACCATACCAATTACTTTATCGGTAGAAGAGTCCAGTGTAACGGCTCTTACGCCTGCGGCTGTCCGGCCCATGGGGCGTACATCCTCTTCATTAAAGTGAACAGCTTTTCCCTCAGATTTTGCTATAATAATATTGTTTTTACCATTTGTTAATGAGGCTGTTAATAACCTGTCACCGTCATGAATAGTTATAGCATTTATGCCTCCCTGTCTGGGTCTGGAATAAGCCTCCAACGAAGTTTTCTTAATGGTTCCCTTTTCTGTGCAGAGGATGACAAAGTTAGTGTTGAGGTACTCTTCGTCCTCCAGACTTGTAATATTTATAATACCCTTTACGGCATCGCCTGGCTCAATATTGATCAGGTTTTGAACAGCCCTTCCTTTGGAAGTCTTATTCCCTTCCGGAATTTCATACACCTTCTTCCAATAAACTTTTCCGGTTTCGGTAAAAATCAACAGGTAGTTATGCGCGTGGGCAATGAATAGATGCTCGGTGAAGTCATCCTCCTTTGTAGATACGCCACGCGAACCCGTTCCTCCCCTGCCTTGTGTTCGGTATTCCGATAAGGAGGTTCGTTTAACATAGCCCTGATTTGAAATAGTAATCACCATTTCTTCGTTAGGGATCATATCCTCGGGTAAAATATCATCCTCTTCCGTAAGAATTATTGCCGTTCTGCGATTATCACCATAGCGCTCCCGCAATTCACTAAGTTCATCTTTGATTATCTGCATCCGGGCTGGCTCACTGGCCAGAATCTCTTTCAGCTTGCCAATGAGCTCCATGATTTCCTTGTATTCCTGCTGTATTTTATCGCGCTCCAGACCGGTAAGCCTTTGCAGACGCATTTCAAGAATAGCTTTGGATTGTATTTCGGATAATCCGAAACGTTTCATCAATTCGCTCTTTGCCGTTTCCGGATCTTTTGATCCTCGGATCAGGGCAATTACTTCATCCAGGTTATCCAGGGCAATCAGGTATCCCTCAAGAATATGGGCTCTCTTTTCCGCTTCATTAAGTTCGTACTTTGTTCTCCTTATAACCACCTCATGTCGGTGCTCTACAAAGTATTTGATCAGATCCTTCAGATTAAGTGTCTGAGGTCTGCCCTTTACCAAGGCTACATTGTTAATTCCAAAATTCGACTGTAACTGTGTGTATTTGAATAGGTTATTCAATACAATATTACCTATTGCATCCTTTTTCAGATCGTACACTATTCGGTATCCATCCCGATCTGACTCATCGCGTATATCCGAAATACCTTCAATTTTCTTGTCATTGACCAAGGCAGCCGTTTTCTCAATCATGAGGGCTTTATTCACCTGGTAAGGAATCTCCGTTACAATGATTTGCTCCCGGCCGTTAGATTGGGTAACAATCTCAGCTTTTGAGCGAACCACTACCCTTCCTCTACCCGTTCTGTAGGCTTCACGAACACCGCCAATACCATAAATAATACCTCCGGTAGGAAAATCGGGGGCCGTTACAAACTTCATCAAGTCTTCAATAGTGATGTCGTTATTATCAATATAGGCGACCACCCCGTCTACAACTTCACGGAGGTTATGCGGGGCCATATTGGTAGCCATACCTACGGCAATGCCGGATGAGCCATTCACCATTAAATTGGGAAACTTACCCGGGAGTACGGTGGGCTCCGTAAGCGAATCATCAAAATTGGGTTGAAAGTCAACCGTATCCTTATTGATGTCAGCCAACAGTTCCTCGGCTATTCTACGCAACCGTGCTTCGGTGTAACGCATGGCAGCCGGAGCATCGCCATCGATAGAGCCAAAATTACCCTGACCATCGACTAATGGATAGCGCATGGACCAATCCTGCGCCATCCGAACCATAGTATCATAAACTGATGAGTCGCCATGCGGATGGTACTTACCCAAAACCTCCCCCACAATTCTTGCCGATTTTTTATAAGACTTGTTGTAGTTAACACCCAAATCGAGCATACCAAACAAAACCCTTCTATGCACGGGCTTTAAACCGTCACGGACATCAGGTAACGCGCGCGAAACAATTACCGACATCGAATAATCGATGTAGGCTCCGCGCATTTCATCTTCAATATTGATCGGAATAATATTCTGTCTGCCAGGAGGCAAACCACCAGTTTCTTCAGCCACTTTCAGTGTATTAGATTAGTTGTCAATTATCACTCAAAATCAGCACGTTAGAGGCTGATTTTTAAGCGGTGCAAGATAATAAAATACGACTTAAAAAGTGCCTTTTTGATAGCTTAAATTAGCTTTTCGGCAAGACTATTTTCGGGTATTCTAAGGGCCTAATACGGATTCAGTTTTCGCTTGTTTTTACCCTTATATTTAATCAAATCCGGGTAGTTTTCACCGTAGTGCGGATTCTGCTTTTTGTAAACCGGATGCACCCGACTGCGGTACTCCTTATTGCCATGGGCATGGTTAATCTGAGCCCGGCATTCCTTTAAAAAACATCTCCTTAGTTCAGGTATCCGATAGGAAACTCCAACGTTTAAATAGAAAGCATTCATTTTATGTCGGATGTTGTTGCCCGTCTCCTCAATGTTTAAATCATAGCCCTTAAACTCATAGGAAGGACGAATAAATAAGCGGAAGTATTCCGACATTTCCCGTTCTATGGTAGCACCCAGGTTAAAAAACAGACCCTTATCAATTACCGCTTTGTCAAATTTTTTACCCAGACTATAACCACCCATGTTGGCATCCACCGTGAGCAGATACTTATCATAACGATAAACTGAAGCGCCCAATAAAACAAAATACTTTTTTAGGAAAAAGGATGAAACTTCAGGAGAATAAGGTGTGATATCATCTCCGAAAGCAGTTGGTTTAAAATCGTTTACACGGGTGTACTCAAATGAATATCCCCCACCAATGCGGTACCGTTGCTTGATCTCCACATGCATGGTAGCCCGCAAGGGAATATTAAATGATTTGCTTCTGAAGCCAAGCGATGCTGTATCAGAACTAACCAGAAATTCACCCGGATTAAAAGTAAGGGTAGAATTAGAGACTTCATTAAACCAGTTGCTAAAACCATTGGTGGGCGATGCAGGATTAAACAAAAATGGATTCCCGGCAGCAGGTTGGTAAATTCCAAATCCTTTTACATCATGCTTAAAGATTGTTGAGCCGTATCCGGTACTCAGTCCGAAATGTACCTTGCTCAGTATTTTACGGAGAAAACCTGGCCCATACCTGTCGACATAAAAGTGATCCAGGGGAATACTGGCATCCTTATCCTTATCCTTTTGTGCCAAAAGCACCATGGGCCCGGCAAGGAGAATAACAAAAAAAGATATGAAAATTCTGCGGATCAGGAGATTACATGTTATGGTTCAGGCCATTGTCTAAAAGCCTCATTATCTGTAAATTAAACTTCAAAAATAAGGAAATTAAGGAATCATCCTATCACTACCTGTTTCGTGTCCTTGACTCTAACGAGGTAAAGGTATGAAAAAGTGTCTGCCCCGCTTTCGCCCGGTAAGTAAATGTCTGTTCTTCCTCTGCACCATTGGGGAGACGCAAAATAAAGCGAGTGGTAGTTGCATTTTCCAGAAGTGGAACACGTGCGTAGTAAATACTATGAGGCAATGTTTGCCAATTCCGTGTATCAGCTTTTTCTGTCATGGCATTGACCATACCAATTATCGCCCCCAGATTTTCATCTTCGCTTCGGGCACTGTATTCGGCAGCTTTTTTTAGCGCTACGCGTATTAATGCTTTACTGAATTCAAGCCACATCCTTTCCTGAAGTGATTTAAATGCAATACGATTAACATTTTCGGTAAGTTCAAGAGGATATGTTGAATCATCGAGGGTGATTCTCGCTGATGTATACAACGGTGGCCGCTCAACATAACGTGGAAAGGCTACCCGAAATACTTCAATGCTGTTGAGTGCCTTTCTATCGTCATCGTTCGTAACCGGAAAGGAATAGGTTAGTCCAAACTGTTCGTTATAGAAAACAAACATATCGCCTGATCGCCTGATCATAAAATTAATGCTCCACTCATCCTTAATCGGTCCTAAACCATTGTGCCAGAAAAAAATCAAGTCTGCGTCAGTATTGTTGACGGTGAAATCATTCCACCCAAATTGCTCCTTGTAAAATGTAAATTCCTCTTTAAATCCGGTATTCCAGGCAGCTGTAAGCAGGTCGGCTTTTAGCTGATCGGGGACCGCTACACCAAAAAATTTCGTATAATCTTCTTCGTAAATCTCTAGTGCATTTCGATACGCTATAAAGGCATTGTTCCAATCTTTATTGGCCTGATGAATAATCCCCATTAGGTTATGGATAAAAGCATCCCGCCTATATCGTTCGGGCGAATTATAGCGATCGGATAATTGCAGCACCCGGATATTAAGTCTTCTGCACTCTACCAACGCTTCCTCGTAGCGTTCCAGTTTTACGAAGTTGAGGGCTTTGTAATACAACAGCATTAAATGTTCATGATCTTCACCCCGGTAAATTGTTACCGTTGGATTGGTCAGGTACGAGGCAGCCTCCCGCGCATAGTTAATCCTGTAATCCTCACCGAAAATGTAGGCCTTTTCAAAGTATTCATTGCTTTCTTCATAGCGACCCATGACAGACAGCAACAAACCATTATTGACATGTGAAAGAAACTGGGCATGCTTGCGGTTATACAGTGTACTGGATTGCAAAGTTTTAAGTGCCTGATCCAGATTTCCTTCCTCAAAATGTTTGTTGTATTCGTATGTTCCTTCGTAAAACGAAGCACATGCTGAAAGAAGCATCATGGTACTGATGACTGAAATTCTCTTCAGCATAACAAAAGCATTATTAGTTCTTTACAAACTTTTTAATTTCATGTTGACCATACCATATCCGTTTGTTGGTTTCAATGTCGGTCAGGTATAAGGTCGTTATATAGTTTACAACTCGCTTTTTTTGATAGGCGTCAGTTTCTGAATTCATCTCACCAAACAAGATCACATCCGCGCCAAGTTCTTTGCCCCAACGGGCAGCCGTTGCGGGATCTGCAAAATCCTGTTGCTCGGCCCGCTCTTGCCGAACCTTATCCCGAAACTCCTCTGCTTCAACCAGTTCAGCAATGCCCGTGTTATGAATAACGATTTCAAATTTCTTGATGTAATTACCAGCATCAATGTGTTCGCTGGTCTTGTTTTTTATGGAACTGATGACAATCACTGGCTTACGCCCCAATGCATCAGCATACTTTTTAAAGGAATCGGATTTAAATAAATCATGAATCATTTGATCGGCTACGGTTCGGGAATCAGTATCATTCCACCGTCCACTTAAATCAATCTGTGTGCTTGGGTCAATGCGGGTAACGTTGCGTGAGCAGGAAGCAAGTGTGATGAATACTAGAAGGGTAAGATACTTGTTCATAATGGTATTCTTTTATTACAAAAAGTCAAAAACCTTGCCGAAAATGGTGAAGATTCTATCGAAGGTTCTTCAATTGCTGTATGACTTCCATGGGTGTTGAAGAACTGAAGACAAAATTACCAGCCACCAGTACATCGGCTCCAGCCTCCAATAACGAAGAAGCATTCTGAAGGTTTACACCGCCATCAATTTCAATTTTTACGGATGACCCCCTTTCGTTGATCAGCTGACGTAACTTCTTAACTTTCAAGTAAGTATGCTCTATGAATTTCTGACCGCCATACCCCGGGTTAACGGCCATGACACATACCAAATCAATATCGGATATAATATTCTCCAATTCCATTACGGAGGTATGCGGGTTAATCGCCACACCGGCTTTGCAACCCAGCGCTTTTATGTGCTGGATGTTTCGGTGTAGATTGGGACATGCCTCAACATGCACAGAAATGACGTCAGCACCTGCTTTGTGAAAAGCCTCAACATAACGCTCTGGCTGAACGATCATTAAATGAACATCGAGTGGCTTTTTGGAATGTCTTTTTATGGCCTCCACTATCGGAATCCCCATGGAGATGTTTGGAACAAAAACGCCATCCATAATGTCGACATGCACCCAGTCTGCGGAGCTATCGTTAATCATGGTCACTTCTCGTTGGAGGTTGGCAAAATCAGCAGCCAGAATGGAGGGAGCAATAATGGGTTTAGCCATGAATAAAAGTTTGCCAAATATAACGACAAGTCGTTGTCAACAGGAACGGATGAACTGATATCTAAATTTTTACAATTTTATAAACAAAAATCTGCTCTCCCTCCTGTATGCGAATAAGGTATATTCCGGCTGACAGGGATGATATATCTGCCGTATACTGATTATCAAGCCAGGTAAATTTAACATCCTGTTCGTGAATAATCTGACCTTGAGCAGAAACCATTAAAATAACCACGGTCCCCATATCTTCGGGGTTTTTAGGACGAATAGTCAGCGTATCATTGGTTACCGGATTCGGAAAAACAGCAAATAGCTCTTCTTGTACCGGTTGCTCAATGTAGTGTTTTGTTGCTGTGTAATTGGGCACGCCATACCCCAAGAAATTATCAGGATTTTTAGCCATAGAAGCTGACATGCGTATAGCTTCCATTAAATCTCTGTTGCTAAGTCCCGGCTGCCGTTGCCACAACCCTGCTACAAGCGATGTTACCAGTGGTGCCGAGAACGATGTACCTGAACCGGTCGTGATGCTACCGTTGGCGCGTACAACCGAAGTCCCTGATCCCACCGCCATTACATCGGGTTTTATTCTTCCATCTGCTGATGGTCCAATAGAACTTGAGGGCGTGCGCACCGAAAAACTATTTACGCTTCCAATGGCCAAAACATCCTTCGCATCGGCAGGTGCCGTGATTATTCTCCAGGAAGCATCAAGACCTTCATTGCCTGCACTGGTCACGACTATCATGCCTTTGTCGGCAGCAAGCTGAGCCGCACGTGAAATTACCGCAGTTTCACCATCCATCTGACTTGTTGCGTAGTCCATAGAGGCGTCAT
>CAZQXC010000065.1:0-13917 GCA_964597075.1 uncultured Roseivirgaceae bacterium
CCGATCCGTTAAATGGCGCAACGCAAAATGCAACGCATACGTGGTGGCAAGCTTCGGCATAAGCCTGCGCTGATGGGTGCGGTAATTTAAAATTGGCACTTCACTGCCGCCCTCCGGGCCGAATTGTCTGCGTTGATCGCCATAGCGTATGGCAATCGTTAACCCTGACTTACAGGCGGCTACTCCCGAACGCGGAATACCAATGCGCCCGCCCACCAACGTACCTAGCATGGTAAAGAATCTTCGGTTATCACTGGAGATAGGGCTGGAAAATTTTCCTTCTTCATTAACACCGGCAAACCGATCAAGCATGTTTTCTTTCGGGATCACTACATTATTGAAATAAATAATGCCATTATCCACACCATTAAGCCCCATCTTTCTTCCACAATCTTCAATGGTTACGCCTTTTTCCAGGTTGCCATTCTTATCTCGTAAGGGAACAACAAATGCACTTACACCATAATCTTTACCATCCAGTATAAGTTTGGCAAAAACCGTGGCCATTTTGCCGTGTAGGGCGGCATTACCGATATATTCCTTGCGCGCATATTCGTTGGGTGTGTGAATGTTAAATGTTGCGCTGCTATGATTGTAGGTGGCTGTGGTTTCAATGCCTTTTACATTTGAGCCGTGGTTTGTTTCCGTCATGGCAAAACAACCGGGCAGCTCCAATGAACCAATTGCTTTCAGATATTTTTCATGATGCTTTTCCGTACCCAGGAAATAAACACTCATACCCCATAGGCCGAATTGCACACCAAATTTTACAACCAGGCTCAGGTCGTGGTAGCTGAGTGTTTCCATAATGGTGAAGTACGCCTTCATATCGTCCTGTCCTCCATATTCTTTCGGGTAAGCCATGGCGCCATAGCCTTGTTCGGCTAAATACGTTAACCACATTAACACCTGGGCACGGTACTTTTCCAGGTTTCCCGGATCGATGTACTGAAATTCAGGATCGGAAATAAGTGTTTTTACTTTTCTGATAATTTCTACCTGGTCGCCATCCAACAATCGGGCTAACGTATCAACTTCAAAATTGTGTTGAGTTTCATGCTGCGAGGTGACGGTTTGGTGTACATCCTTAAAGTTGTACACCATTTCATGACTGATGAAACCCAGCGTGGCTTCAATATTTGCTAATGATGGTTTTGCTTTGACTAACGTGTCACCAACACTTCCGTTGCCATGTAAACCGGCCAGTCGGATACCCAATTCAACCAAACTGTCTTTTACATCAGGCTCACCGGCTACCATTTTAATCTTCTCGCGCCAGTTCATCAATTCATCAGCGGTGGGGGGTGAAGCTGGGTTCAACAGCGACAATAAAAATTTACGTTCATCATCCGTAAGCCATGCCTGGCTCTTGATCAATCCTTCCAGTGCGGAAACTTCACTGGGTGTAAGTATGGCATCCGACCATACGGTGTAAAGCAGTGGCAGGAATACGTACAGGTTGGGGTTGTTTTTGATGTAAGTGGAGTCGATCATAAGCGAAGTTGCGTTTGCTTAAAGGTACAAAACGGGGGGGAGTGTTGCACGGGGAAGTTAATACCAATCTTTTGGGCTTGTTATAACCCTATTACCAGAATTAGTCCATTCCCTAAATTTAACATTGATTTTTTCTTTGCTAACTCCACATGGGCTGCCGTTACCCTACGCATTTATCTGCCCACATTTGAGCATTTGCTAAACATTAATTTCAATGAATCTTATCAGATTATTGCGTGGTTGTGCTGGGTTCCCAACTTGATGTTAGTCGAACTCATCATCTTACGAAAAAGAAAACATCGGATTTTGGTTTAAAAAGTCAGTTGGGTGAGTTTGATATTTGATGCTGCAACTCTTCAACCAGGTTTTGCTTATTTGTTAACTGCTTTCGATCAGCCGTTAACGGTTTGCCTTTCATAGTTTCCTGTAGAAGGGAGAGTTTGTACATCATGTCTTCCAGGGCTTCAAGCAAAATGGGTTTGAATTTCGGGTCGATGGTCATGGCTTTTTTGTGAGAAAGGTAACCTTTGTTTTACTTGTCAGCAATGATATTTATCAGATGTACTCAAGAGAAAATCCATTTTTCGTTCAGTATTGAACATTTTGTATTCAATAATGTACACCGTTTTTTGAAATCCTTGACTTAGGGGATGTTCATGCGGTTTTGTATTTTGGTATAATTATTACTTGGTTAAGGGCGTGATAAAATCTGTTAGCGAAAGCAAAAAGGTAAAACGGTTGAAAAAAGTGTATCCGCGTTACCTGCTTTTTTTCCGGGATGGTGCGGTGGTGCATCCGGATGTCCCGCGGACAAGTGATCAGAATTTGATTGCTGTATTGGGAAAGGTTCTTGACAGGAAATAATACCATAATCGTTGACTGCTTAATGAGCCGACTTCTTTTTCTACTGACATTGCTTTTTACAGCTACTTCTGGCTACAGTCAGACTTTTCATGGAATTATTCGTGATAATCAAACGGGTAAGGCATTGCCCTATGCGAACATTGGTATCCGGGGTAAGCAGATTGGTGGTATTAGCGATCAGTATGGTCGTTTTGATGTAAATCTCAAAGCTGCTTTACCTGAAGATATTGTGGTCGTTAGCTATGTGGGCTATTCCAGTAAGGAGTTCCTGGTTTCAAATCTTGATTTGACTAAAGAGCAGGTGATACAACTTATTCCTGTAGTACAGCAGTTGAATGAAGTGGTTGTACGAGACAAAAAAGATGTTGTTGTGTTGGGCAACAAGAGCAAATCTTTCCGTCATACCGGCTGGGGTGATTACTCCAGTTCGCGCGGTCGGGCAATCGGATTGCTGATACCAGCTTACGATGTACCGGTTCGTGTGAATAGTTTATTTTTTCACCTGGATGCTTGCGAATTCGATAGCGCGTTGGTCAGGATTAATTTCTTTTCTCAGGATGGTGAGCAACTGACTCCATTCGCAAGTCAACAAAAGAATATTTTTCATACCATCAACCAGAAAAAGGGCTGGGTAGAGGTGAGGATTTGGGAAGACATTATCCTTAGAAAGGAAATAGTTATTGTTGCCATTGAATGGTTGGATGCCTGGGCAAAGCCGCGAAGTATGGAGGAAGGAGGGAGCTATGTATTCACCATATCGTTAGCTAGGTCTTCCGGATATCATTATCAACGACAAACACCGGAAGAAAAAATTCAGCTAATTAATTCTGAATTCACACCTTCAATTTATCTGGAAGGCACACCCATTCAAGAATAACGAATACTAAAATCCCCACTATGAAAGTACCCATATACTCACCTGCTATTTCAAAAGTCACTGTCATCGCGGGCATTGACCCGCGATCTCATGTTTTGAATTGTAAAATCGGATATCGGCTCAAGGCACATTTAACATTCAATGCCCGGGTATTATGGATATGGATTTCAGTATTCTGTTTCCTTGTTTCAGCGCCAGCACTGGCTCAAACCCCAGAGGAGTTATTCAGAAAAATTGAAACACTAGATAGCATTGTTTTTACAGCTTTTAATACTTGCGACATTGAAACCTTCGGTACGATGTTTACGCACGACCTTGAGTTTTACCATGATAAAGGGGGCCTGACGGATTATACACACACCATTAATGCTATTAAAGGAAATTGCGAGCGTAAACTCGGCCTTACCCGCACATTGATACCTGGTAGCATGGAAGTATACCCTATAGGTGATTATGGGGCGGTCCAGATTGCCTCACATCGGTTTTGCCACATGGAAAATGGCAAAGAGGATTGCGGAACATTCAAACTCTTACACGTGTGGAAAAATGACGCTGGGAAGTGGAAAATTTCAAGGGTGGTTAGCTATGATCATTAAGCCGCGTTCGATTTCGAACAAAATTCAATTACTGATAAATACTTTTACAGGAAATCTGAATTATTTGCGTTTGCCTTATCTATATTGAAATACGATTGGAACTTCTTCCAATGGATTAACCAAATAAAATTAAGTGCTATGAAAAAAGCTTTACTTATCAGCATTTCAGTGTTGATATTTACCTGTTTACAAGCCCAAATTGATGCAGGCTTGTTCCGTTTTCCGGATGTTTCCAAAACCCATATCGTATTCACATATGCGAACGATATTTGGGTTGTACCCAAGGAAGGTGGTAATGCTGTACGATTAAGCTCGCCTGCTGGTGTAGAATCGTTTCCGAAATTTTCACCCGATGGTTCTACCATTGCTTTTTCCGGTAACTATGATGGTAACACCGATGTGTATCGGATACCTTTAGTTGGTGGTGTTCCCTTTCGGGTAACGTATCACGGCATGGCCGACCGGGTAGTGGATTGGCATCCTGATGGCAACCGCATTTTGCTTGCCTCAGGTCGCGAAAGTGAAAAAGAGCGTTTCAATCAATTGTATGTTATTTCAGCTTCGGGCGGTGCCGCTGAAAAATTGCCTTTACCGTATGGTGAGTTTGCCAGTTATTCGCCTGACGCGAAACAACTGGCAGTTGTATTCCGCTCCGAAGTGTTTCGCACCTGGAAACGTTACCGGGGTGGTGATGCGGCTGATATCTACATTTTCAATCTTGAAAATGGAAATTCTGAGAACATCTCGGCTACAGTTTCAGCCGGTGAAGAGTTGCCCATGTGGGTGGGTAATGGAATATATTACCTCTCTGACAACGGTCCTGAGAAGCGAATGAACCTATGGCACTATGATGTGGCAACAAAAGCAAAAAAACAAGTGACTAATTTTACCGATTACGATGTTCATTTCCCATCACTTGGACCAGATGATATTGTTCTGGAAGCGGGAGGAAAACTGTACCTGCATCCTTTAGCTGGCGGAGCATTGCGAGAAGTTAAGGTAAATGTGGTTTTAGATAAAGCCTCATTGAAGCCTTCACTTGAAAGCGCGCATCGGCAAATTCAGCAAGCATTTATTGCACCGGATGGAAACCGGGTGTTGGTAGCCGCACGGGGTGATATTTTTTCACTTCCGGCTGAGCATGGTTATGTAAAAAATCTTACTCAAACACCGGGCGTGGCAGAGCGTTATCCTTCATGGTCACCCGATGGCAAGAACATTGCATACTGGAGTGATCAATCCGGTGAGTATGAACTATGGATCATGCAAACAGAAGGCACGGGTACGCCCCGGAAAGTCACCAATTACGGTGTCGGCTATCGATACGAATTATTTTGGTCGCCCGACAGTCGTAAAGTGGCTTTTATCGATAAGGCTATGCACATTAAAATTGTTGATGTAGTCACCGGAACAACCACCGATGTCGATAAGGGCATGCGTATGACACATGGAGCATTAGATAATTTCCGTGTCGATTGGTCACCCGATAGTCGCTGGCTTGCCTATTCACGCGACCTGGAAAATTATCACAGCACCATCTTTATTTTCGACAGTAATTCAAAGAAAACAGCGCCAGTAACCAGTGGTTATTATCATGCCACTAATCCCATATTTGATAGTGAAGGTAAATACCTTTATGTACTTACCAATCAATCCTTCAGACCTGCCTATAGCAGTATTGATAACACGTTTATATACCCTAACACCACCCAACCGGCTGCTATCAGTTTGAAAAAGAGCACGCCTTCATTGTTAGCGCCTCGAAACGAAACCGTTGCCATAAAGAAGGAGGAGCCGGCACCACCTGCAAAAGATTCAGGTAAGAAAGGGAAGGACTCCAAAGACGTAAAAGAAGATGCTAAACCAACTGTAACTCCGGTTGAGATTGACTTTGAAGGGATTGAACATCGCCTGGTGATGCTGCCATCCAAACCGGGCAATTATTATAATCTGGGGTCGGTGAAAGGAAAGGTAATTTATGTTAAGGCACCTAACACAGGCGCTGATCCCGATAGTCGTCCATCCATCAAGTTTTATGATATTGAAAAGCGTGAAGAAAAAAATATTATCGATAATGCTAATGGATACAGATTAAGTGCTGATGGTAAAAAGATGCTGGTGATGAGTTTAGGTAAGCTGGCCGTGATCAAACCTGAAGAGAATCAAAAGTTTGACAAACCTCTTCGAGTAGAAGAAATGGAAATACTGGTTGATCCTGTAAAGGAATGGAGGCAATTGTTTATGGATGCATGGCGCTTTCAACGCGATTATTTTTATGATCAAGCACTACATGGTGTGGATTGGAACCAGGTTAAGGAGCGTTACCTTAAAATGCTGAATGACTGCCTGACGCGCGAAGAAGTCAATTTTGTATTGGGTGAAATGATTGGTGAACTCAATGCCTCGCACACATACCGCGGTGGCGGTGATGAAGAGCAACCCCAACAAAAAAATGTGGGTTACCTGGGTGTGAACTATCAGGCTGAAGGAAATTACTATAAAATTAAAAAGATCATTCGGGCAGCACCGTGGGATGCAGAAGTGCGCTCTCCACTTGACCTTCCGGGTGTTACTATGCGGGAAGGACATTATCTGCTTGCCGTAAATGGAATTCCGGTAACAACAACCATGGAGCCCTTTGCTTACTTTCAGGGATTGGGTGGCAAAACCATTGAACTTACCTATAATACCTCGGCATCATTTTCAGGAGCTAAGACAGAGGTTGTTGAAACATTAAATGATGAATCGCGTCTTCGGCATCTTGAATGGATTGAACGTAATCGTAGACGTGTAGATGAAGCTACAAATGGCGAAGTAGGTTACATCTATGTTCGCAGTACAGGTGTTGATGGACAAAATGAACTGATCCGTCAGTTTAATGCCCAATGGGACAAAAAAGCATTAATCATTGATGAGCGGTTTAACAATGGCGGACAAATTCCCGATCGGTTTATTGAAGTGTTGAATCGTGAGCCACTGGCTTTTTGGGCTATTCGGGATGGTGAAACATGGCCCTGGCCACCTTTTGCACACTTTGGTCCGAAGGTGATGTTGATTAACGGTTGGAGTGGTTCAGGTGGTGATGCCTTTCCGGATTACTTTAGAAAGAAAAAACTTGGGCCACTGATTGGCGCACGCACATGGGGCGGATTGATAGGTATCAGTGGTGTTCCGCAGTTGGTTGATGGTGGAACCATTACAGTTCCTACATTCCGCATGTATAACCCGGATGGCACCTGGTTTAAGGAAGGCCATGGCGTTGACCCGGATATTGAAGTGATGGAAGACCTGACTTCATTCTATAAGGGAATGGATAATCAGTTGGAACGGGGTATAACGGAAATCAAATCTCTATTGCAGAAGAACCCATTTAACCGTCCGGCACGTCCGGCTGCTGAGGTGCGTTAAAATTTAAGATCTTTTTTATGACTAGCGGTTGTCCAACACCGTAAAGGATACTTAATATTGAGTAACATAACCGAAAACCTATGCGCTCCATATTGGGTATCCTTTTTCTATTCCTGGTTGTATCCTGCCAGGTTCCTAAAACCGAAGTTCAACAATGGGAAGAGCAAGCATCTCGGGTGACTATTATCCGCGATGATTTTGGTGTTCCTCACGTCTATGGAAAAACTGATGCTGATGCAGTATTTGGCTTGCTGTACGCACAATGCGAAGATGATTTCCCTCGTGTAGAGCGGAATTACATCTGGGCCATTGGAAGATTGGCGGAAGTTGAGGGGGAGGAGATGCTATATAGTGACTTGAGGGCCAATCTTTTCATGACGAAAGAGGAGGCTATCAAACACTATGAGGAAAGTCCGGAGTGGTTAAAGAAGTTATGCAACGCTTTTGCGGATGGCATCAATTATTATTTACACACCCATCCAGAAGTAAAACCAAAATTACTCACCCGATTTGAACCGTGGATGCCGATGTACTTTAGTGAAGGTAGTATTGGAGGTGACATTGAATCCATTTCAACAAAAAGGATTCAGGCGTTTTATGAAGATAACCCATTAGCACTAGTAGAAACTGAAGGACTCATTACATTTAACGATCCCCAGGGTTCCAACGGCTTTGCAATTTCTGGTAAGCTCACTGAATCAGGTAACGCCATGCTTCTCATCAATCCGCATACTTCTTTCTTCTTCCGGGGCGAAGTGCATGTGGTTAGTGAAGAAGCCCGCCCGGACGACCCGGTCGGACGGGGTTTAAATGTTTATGGTGCGGTAACCTGGGGACAGTTTTTCGTGTACCAGGGTTTCAATGAAAAGAATGGCTGGATGCACACTTCATCGTACACGGATGTGATAGATGAATTTTTGGAAACGATTATTGAAGAGGATGGTAAATTATCGTATAAGTATGGTGATGAACTACGACCAGTTGAAGAACAAAAAGTTATCCTGAGTTATAAAAGTGGAGATTCAGTGTTACAAAAATCATTTCCGGTTTACCGTACCCATCATGGACCGATTACCCACCAACAGGATGATAAGTGGGTAGCCACCGCCATGATGTGGAATCCATCCAAGGCATTACAACAATCATACAATCGTACCAAGACAAATTCGCATGAAGCGTTTAAGCAGGTAATGGAATTGAAAACCAACTCATCAAACAACACGGTATATGCGGATGCCGAAGGAAATATTGCCTACTTCCAGGGCAATTTTATTCCAAAGCGCGATATACAGTTTGACTACTCCAAACCCGTTGATGGTAGTAACCCTGCAACCGACTGGCAAGGACTGCATGCTGTGGATGAAAGCATACAACTATTGAATCCCGGTAATGGCTGGATACAGAACTGTAACTCTACGCCTTTCACAGCAGCATTGGAGTACAGTCCGAAGAAAAACGATTACCCATACTACATGGCCACCGAACCTGAAAACTTCAGAGGTGTACATGCTATTAAAGTACTCACCGGAAGAAGCGGATACACATTGGATAGACTGATTGAAGCCGCTTACGATCCTTACATTACCGGCTTTGAAGAATTGATTCCGGGTTTGATTGATGCCTTCGATAAATCCGGGAAGAAGTATGCAACCTTAAATCCGGCCATTGAGGTATTACGCAACTGGGATCTGAATGTTTCTAAGGAATCTGTTGGTATGACGCTGGCACACTTTTACGGAACACTTTATTTGCAGAAGGGTCCCCGACCAGAAGGCTTAACACCTATGGAACGCGCGAATTATTTTGGAATAGGCACACCCCATGAAGAACGGCTTGAAATTTTTGCTGAAGCGATACAGAAACTAAAAGATGATTTTGGTGATTGGAATAAGCCTTGGGGAGAAATTAACCGCTTCCAACGGTTGGATGGATCAATCATTCCAAGATTAGATGATAATGAACCAAGCCTGGCCATTGGTCTGGCCTCCGGTAGCTGGGGTGCATTGGGCGCGTATGCTTCACGCCCCGGCCCGAATACAAAAAAGTTGTATGGCGTACATGGCAATAGTTTTGTGGCGGTAGTGGAATTTGGTGAGAAAGTGAAGGCAAAAAGCATTTTGGCTGGAGGGCAAAGCAGCGATCCTGCTTCGCCACACTTTACCGATCAGGCACAGCGTTATGCCGATGTTGATTTTAAGGACGTAGCCTATTACTGGGAAGATGTTGAGAAACGGGCAAAGCGCACATACCGGCCAGGTGAGTAGTTTTAACAAAACCTCGACTAGTACTTTTTATACACAAAGCTTCGGCCAAAGCCGCGCTAAGAAATGAGTAACGATGAATTTGAAAGAGAAAGGCTTCCGGACAATTACCTTGTATTAACAAATAGTGTAAAACATCAGGACTATCTTATCAATTAAGATAGCCCTGATTGTTAGCTGTGACGATCTGATAGCCCCTTATTTTTTCCCAAAAACAGTTAGCGTGGCCCGTCCACGAGACAGGTTTTTGGTGTCGTACCAAAAAACAATTTTCTCTATAATTCGTTTATTTCCACGCAGGTCAATTACGCGACTGGAGGATGCACGAGTGAAGGTGTGGCGCAGTTCAATTTCCTGAACTCCTCCGTTTTCAAAGTGTACTACACACTTATGCATGTTTATCGCACCTCCTTTAACAACAAGCCTAATGGATTCAAAGACTCCATCGCGATACGTGACAGGGATTACATCACGATCTAGTGTATAGTTTACTTTTCGACTCCCTAGCCTTACCCAGCTATCACGCTGCGCCTGTATATCCAGGCTGATGAAGGAAATAAGTAAGAATAATGAACAATACTTTAGAATTTTCATTTGGAATGGATTTTAGTGTTTAAAAATAATGTAAGCCTTGGGTACTTCCATAAGCTTCATTTTTCGCTTTCTTTGATATATTTAATCCTGAAAAGTTTAATGAGCATCCTGCAATATTTTTACTTTTTCTTTTTTCAAGCTCAAAGGATAACCCCCAGGCAGGTAAAATGTTCATTAATGCCGTTATTTGGACCGGTGATGAAGCCAAACCGGAAGCCGAAGCAAAGGCAGAAGACATGCCGGCTGCCGCCATGAGTTTGGTAAGGAATGATCTTCGGTTATTGTTTATATCCTAAAACAATAAACTTGCTGTGATTTAACAAAATGAATGTGGTTCATTTCAATTTGTTTACCCTTATGTTTTGTCACACGGAGGGTATGTTATACCTTAACATGATCATGAATAGTTTATTTATCTTTCTTGCCATATGTATCAATTCTCAATCTTTTTAAGTCTTTTGATTATTAGCAGCAATGCAACTGCTGCACCTGTACGTGTTGGCGTAGCCGGTTTAACCCATACACACGTTCATTGGATTTTGGGTCGGGCTGATCGTGGAGATATACAACTGGTGGGCATTGCAGAACCTAATACAGCGTTAGCCAAACGTTATCTTCAACAACATGGCTTACCTATGTCACTTTTGTTCAATTCCCTGGAAGAGATGTTAGAAAAAACAAAGCCAGATGCTGTTACGGCCTTTGGTTCAATTTACGATCATCTTGCTGTAGTGCAGGCCTGTGCACCACGCGGCATTCATGTGATGGTGGAAAAACCACTCGCTGTAAGCCTGGATCACGCCCAGCAAATGCAGGTGCTCGCCAAAAGGCACAACATAGAATTGCTCACCAATTATGAAACAACCTGGTATGCCACCAATCACAAAGCCTACGAGCTTCTGCAACAAAATAAACTAGGCAAGCTTCGGAAAGTGGTAGTACACGATGGGCACGAAGGCCCCATGGAAATTGGTGTTAACACGGAGTTTCTGGAGTGGCTTACCGATCCAAAATTAAATGGTGGTGGAGCCATCACTGATTTTGGCTGCTATGGTGCCAACCTGATTACATGGCTTGCGAATGGCAAAAGGCCACTAGCGGTACTCGCTGTTACGCAACAATTCAAGCCCCATGTTTATCCCAACGTGGATGACGAAGCTACTATTTTAGTGGAGTATGACGATATGCAGGGCATCATCCAGGCATCATGGAACTGGCCTTTTAACAGAAAAGACATGGAGGTGTACGGTGCTACGGGTTACACCATAAGCGACAACCGATCACAAATGCGTACTAGATTAAAAGGCGACCAGGCTGAACGAATAGAAATTCTCAAGGAACGTGACAAGCCATATGATGATCCATTTGCTTTGCTGGCAGGGGTTATTCAGAAACGAATAAAATTAGCACCGTTTGATCTTTCTTCACTGGAGAATAATATGCTGGTAATGGAAATACTGGATGCTGCAATTGAAAGTGCGCTCACAGGAAAGAAAGTGAAACTATAAGCGTAAAAAAGGAAAAAATTATAGAGCATATCGTTACTAACAAATTTATAATTGCACATTTCACACTATGTACATTAAAAGAAACTATAGCTTTTGGATGACCATGAATTGGTCAAAAAAACCATTTCTCTACGGTGTACTGTACGCTTTTATCCTTACTGCCGGGAACGAATTTACACCAATTAATATTCTCATACCCTGGCAACCACTTAGTGTAATCGGAATTGCCGTTGCCTTTTATCTGGGCTTCAAAAATAACAGTTCATACGATCGAATGTGGGAAGCCCGAAAAATCTGGGGTGCTATCGTAAATAACAGCCGGTCGTTTGCTGCATTGATGTTAGCATACATCAAAACGGGAAACAAGGATGAAGAGCAGTCTATTAAACAAGCACTGCTTTACAGGCATTTAGCCTGGCTTACTGCTTTGCGTTACCAACTTCGCTTAAGCCGGCCATGGGAGCATGTACAGGAACGTATAAATGGTTTATATGTACCCACCATATGCGAGGCTTATTTTAATCAACTTGATACCGAGATTGCCACCCTTATTCAACCGGATGAGTTGGAACAATACAAACGTCAAACCAACATGGCCACACAATTACTAGCTATGCAAAGCAAGAAAATAAAAACATTAAAAGAGCTTAACTACATCAGCGAATTGGAGCAACTTCGTTTGCAAGAAATTATTGGCGCTTTGTTTGACGAACAGGGGAAATGTGAGCGGATTAAAAACTTCCCTTTTCCACGTCAATATGCGTCAACCGCCTTATGGACCACCCTGGTTTTTTGTATGCTTGTACCATTCGGCTTGTTAGGTGTGTTTAGTGATGGCTACTGGGTTTGGCTAAACGTTCCCTTTTCCGGACTCATCATCTGGATATTCTTTTTGATGGAAAAGATAGGGGACTATTCGGAAAATCCCTTTGAGGGAACATATAATGATGTGCCTATAACCTCCATCGCTCGCAATATTGAAATTGATTTACGTGAGATGTTGGGTGAGACTGATGTTCCGCTTCCCATTAAGGAAGAAAATGGATTCTTGATGTAAGCCTAAGGCTGAATACTGCCTGGTTGCATATAATAGAGGTCATATTATTTGAAATGATACAGGAATATAATGTTAGCCGTAAAAGCAGGCTTCGTATTATCCATTATTTCCAGCGTCACCTTCATTTCGGTCTTTGTAATACCCCGTAAATTGGTGAGGGCTTGCAGAAATACGCGCAACCGCACTTGCTGATTTACCAAAACAGGCTGATTAAATTTTAAATTCTCGATACCATAATTCACCAACATGGTAAAATTATTAACCTGTGCGACTTGTTCCCAAAGGTAGGGAATCAATGACAACGTTAGATAGCCGTGGGCTATCGTGGTTTTAAATTGACTTTCCGAGGCTGCCCGTTCCGGGTTGGTATGTATCCATTGTTGGTCCAGGGTGGCATCGGCAAACAAATTGATTTGTTCCTGAGTGATTTTGTGGTATTCGGATACCCCGAGTTCTTTGCCGATGTGTTGTTCAAATTCAGCAAAGTTGTTGATGATGAGTCTTGGCATAGGTAGCTAAAAATAGGAATTTTTTTGATTCGTTCATGCTGTACACTCTTGAACAGTTCAGTGTACAGAACCGAATAGTGGGCGAATAAGTCACCCATACTTATAGGTGAATATCAATGGATTAGCAATGTGGTGCTGATTTTGTATTGCCTTGGAAAGACTTTCTAACCTATGCGTACACTTATTGCCGTCATTCTTTGGTTTCTTTTATTGGTGCTGTGTTGGCCACTGGCCCTTTTGCTGATCTTTCTCTTTCCGCTGATCTGGTTGATCTTGTTACCGTTTAAGATTATTGGGTTATCCATCAGCCTGATGTTTCAGTTCATTGGCGCCATTTTGATGTTTCCGTTTAAGGTGCTTGGGGTTAGATAGTAAGGTGATGTTAGGTCACCTTTGCGTCTCAGGGCCTCAGCGGTTATTTAGTCAGCTATAAGCCTAAATTTTCACCGCAGAGACCTGCCTGCACGTAGCCGTTTCTGCAAGGCAGGCGCAAGGGCGCAAAGAATTTAATTCAACCATTATTTCCTGATAATCGGCAACCTCACCACCGATGGAAATTTTCTGGAATGGTAAATCGTATTTGTTGCCACTACACCTGTTGCTTCATCATAATTATTACCTCCGGTATTCAGGTTGCGTTCAAAGCGTGGGAAGTTTGAACTAGACACTTCAATCCGAATGCGGTGACCAGCAGCAAAGTAGTTACTGGTGCTCATGGGCGTCAGCTTAACTTCATAAACCTTCCCCTT
>CAZQXC010000066.1:0-13859 GCA_964597075.1 uncultured Roseivirgaceae bacterium
TCAAAACAATATAAGGATTATTTATGAATTTAGGGGTGTTTACGGATATACAATATAATTTCTACTATAAAGAGAAAAAAAAATAAATTTCATGATTTTTAATTTTGATTACCACATGAAAATAGTAATACATCTAAATCATCATTTTTATTTTTGGCGTGGAGTTGACAATATTCCTCATTATTAAAAATACTGCCGGCAAACACAAATAAGTTCTTTAGCCTTTCTGTCTCCTTTTCAACGCTTCCAAGTTGCTTGAGCTCCCATTTTTTTGTGCCGTTAGCATAGGGATACAAAAAATTATAAGCATCTTTAATACCTCCTACACCATTTGGTTTATAATTCCATAAATCGACCCCTAATTTTTCCCCATGATATGCTAATATGGTAAACGCTTTTAAATTCATAAGACTATAAGATAACGACTTTGTTCTAGCTAATTCCTGAGGCTGTTCCCCATCTTCAGATATTTGATCGGCAATACGGGCTGTTTTTACATTTTCTAATACTTTTTTTCGTCATTTACTAAATTCAAAAAGCGCAAAATACTTACATGCTGTACATCATACCAAGTTGCGTGGTTATTTTTGGTATTCCTTTCAAAAATTCCATTTTCGCTAGTATCGAGCTAAATTAAATATTCTAAGAACCAAGATCTTAATGTTGACTAGTAATTTTATCTATGGCATTTTTATATTCCAAAATTTCAATAGTTGTAATGATATTCGTAATCCCAGTAAACTCAATAATTCCAATACCCCTGCCATTATTTGTTCCGGGAAGACCTTGAGCATAATTTAGATTAGGATTCATTTTAGTATCTGAGTTTATAAACCATACCTTTAGTAACTCAACTGCTTTTTTCTTATATTTTTTATCATCTGAAAAAAAATAGGCTGAGCCTAATTTATATGTGTTAGCAAACATTTTATCTTTTCGGGGCTCATCAACATTTTCACCACGTGTTAAAGGGTTTATTTCTCCATCTCTTCGAATCCATCGTAAACCATCAGTTTTTTCAGGATCTGGCCACCAACAAGGACCAAGACTCAAATAATCATGTTTATCACCACTAACAGGTATTTGGGTTTTGTTTGCTACGCTAAACGGTCCTTCCAATAAAGCTTGATCTGCATTTTTCAATAGTTTTTTATATGCAGGCAAAAACCTATTATTCTTTTTTTGAATTTGGATTTTAGCATTACTAATAATCTCAAAATCTAAATTGGTAAAAACAGGTTTATTTTTATTTTGATTAACAAAATATGCAACCTTAGCATTCTTATAACAATCCTTAGAAGTCATTATATATCCCGAAAAAGTCACTAGAATTGAAACAGTAATTACTATTACTAATCTTTTTGTCATAATAAATTTGTTTTAGTAATTAACACTGTCATATGTTGTTCCAATACGCATAGTGTTAAATCAGTATTAATTCTATAATACAAGCATTCTCGTTATATGCCCCCCTTTTTGGATATACCTCTTTACCATCATTTGTTTTGTTATATGCGGTTTTACTATCTGCACTTAAAACAACTTGATAATCTTGAAAAACACTATTTGATAAGGTTTGTTGCTCACCATTGAAACAAAATTGGATTTCTCCAATGAACCTGTTATTGTTAGGATCAAAGTCTTTATCCATTTTTATACCTATCACAAAAGTTACCCATTCATTGGGTAGGCTACTACCTTTACAAAGGGCCGTTAACTCTTTCTCAGGATCAGCAAACCGTAAAACTTCATTTTTTATCGGTGGCTCTTCACTACTTATTTCTTCTTCAATATCCGGTAATCGGGTTTCTAAGCCGGTGCATCCTAAAAAAAGAAAACAACCTATTAAAATCAATGACCTTTTAAATATTTTCTAAGGGTTTTTATCTTAATTTCAAAATTTCACTACCTGCCAATAAATAAGCACCTGTACCATAGTTTTGCCAGCTATCAATGGTTGCAGGTTCTGGGCTTGCACCAATATTTTGGACCCATCCAACCATCCCGTTTTCTTGTTGACACTTTTTCAAGGCTTCCCATGCTTTTTCAACTGATGGCTTATATTCCTTAGCCTCCAAAATACCATTATTGATACCCCATGCCATAGCAAACGTATAAAAACCGCTACCGCTAACCTCCCCGTGATCAAATGATTCAGGAGATAGCAAACTAGTTCGCCACAGACCATCTTCATGTTGTAATTCTTTAATTTTATTAGCCATTTCTTTATAGAGGTTTACATAAAAATCACGATGTTGATAGTCTTTTGGCATATCTTCAAGAATAAGTGCTAACCCTCCTAAAACCCATCCATTGCCTCTTGCCCAAAAGATTTTTTTTCCATTTTCCTCCTTTAAGTCTTTTTTATTTACTCCCCATTGATAGTTCATGTCACGAGCAAAAAGCTTTTCTTCTTTATCGTACAAAAGAGTATAGGTTTCCATATAATACCTATGCATTTCGTCAAGATATTTATTATCCTTAGTATGTTTGGCATATAAAGTAAGTACCGGAGGCGCCATAAATAGAGCGTCACACCACCACCATAGAATTTTTTTGAATTCTTGTTTGTCTGTCCCATCTTTCCATGGGTTAGGTTCAAAAAGGTGGTTTTGAATAAACGTATCGGTAGGTTTAAGATCTACATAATTTTTACGAGGGTCATTCATTACTAGATATAAATACCCGTATGAAACTGTTATATCGTCGGCGTGATAAAATCGATTATGTGTATTCCAGTTATTGCGATATCCTACATTTTTTAATGCTGCTAAAAAAACTTGATTTTTGGTAGCATCATAAGCTCTTGTTATTCCAATTTGATAAGCACCATTGGTCCAGTCAGTAGGTGATATAGCAAATATAGGGTGATCCTCTTGCCATTCTAAAGCTTTTATCATTGAAACTATATTAGTTTTTGGCTCTTTTTCTACTTGGGTTTGAGCATTAGCTTTTGTATTGTTGCAAGATTGAAAAAAGGTTAAAACTCCTACTGCTAATAAAATTATATTATGCTTTTTCATGCTTTAAAATGATTTTATTATTTGTTTAGTTTAAAAGATACTGAGTTTTTAGTTTTTGACGAAGGCCCTATGAATACTTTATAATCTCCAGCTTCTAGGGTTTTTTCCATTTTTAATCCTGTAAATTCCAACATTTTTGGAGTGATGGTAAAACTCACGGTTTTGGTTTCGCCCGGATTTAACGCTATTTTATCAAAACCTTTTAGCTCTTTATCGGGTCTTGTTACCGAACCTATTACGTCTTTAAGATACATTTGCACCACCTCTTTGGCTTTTACACTTCCAGTATTAGTGACTTCTACACTTACAGTTATTTCTGTTTTTGGTGTTAATTCTGCATTCGATATTTTTAAATTTGAATATTTGAAAGTGGTATAACTCAATCCGTATCCAAATGGATATAATGGGCCGTTTTCCATAAATAAATAGCCTTTTTTGTTGTTTATTTCTTTCACTGAATAATGAAATGGTATTTGCCCAATAGACCTAGGAATCGTTACTGGGGATTTTCCTGATGGCGAAATATCTCCAAAAATAATTTTAGCCAAAGACTCATCTCCAAATTCACTTAAATCCCATGCATCCAAAATAGCGTCTGCTTGCTCAGAGATGACGTTAATAGATAAGGTTCTTCTGTGTTTTAAAACTACGATAGTCGGTTTTCCAAGAGCTTTGATTTTGGTCATCAATTCGTCTTGAGCACCCACTGGGTCAATAGTAGCTCGATCACCCAGTGCACTGTTAAAGAAGGCCTCTTTTGAGGTAAACTCATCTCCCCCTAAAAACAGTACTACAATATCTGATTGTTTTGCTATGTTTAATAATTTTTCAATTCCAGCATTGTTGTCTTCAATTAGATTAGGGACATCTGGATTTTCATCTGTAAGTTTAAAACCTTTTTCAGCAACAAAGGACGTGTTAGTTCCTGCTACCTCTTGAAAGGCTGCCAATGTACTGTCTCTTACTAGAGGTCCTAACAAGGCTATTTTTTTATTAGTTGCTTTTGAAAGTGGCAATGCTTGATTGTCATTTTTTAATAAAATAATAGATTCCAAATCAACTTCTTTAGCTAAAGCCAAAGACGATGCTTTTCTAACATTTGCCACGCCCTCCAAATCTATATATGGACTATCAAAAAGCCCTAAAATAAATTTGGTGCGTAATACACGTCTAGCCGCTTTATCAATAAGTTTCTCTATTTCTGGGTTTTTATTAACCATTTCTGGTAGATATGAGTACGCATCCTCAGCGTATAAATCGATATCTACACCAGCCGTCAATCCCATTAATGCCGCAGCTTCGGGAGATTCTGCCACTTTCATAAAATAAAACAAACGCCCAATATCATTAGCATCGGATACTACATAACCTTCAAATCCCCATTGGTCACGCAAAACCCCATTAAGCAGTTCTGGGTTTCCATGGCTGGCAATACCATTTAAATCACCATGTGATGCCATAATCCCCAAGGACTTTGCATCTTTAACAACGGCTTCAAAAGGAGGATAAATTTCATCAATTAAAGTGCGTTCAGAAATTTCTATAGCTGCGAAGTTTGTCCCTCCTAACACTTGTCCGTATCCTGCAAAATGTTTTGCCACAGCACCAATGTGCGTGCCGTTTCCTAAACCTTCATAATCACCTTGAACACCTTTTACAGCATTGGTGACCATTTGAGTGGTTAAATAGGTATCCTCTCCGAAGGCTTCGCTCATTCTACCAAAACGGGGGTCGCGAACTATATCTGCTTCTGGTGAATGGCACATGTGCATCCCTCGTAAGCGAGCTTCTCTACCAACCACATCCCACATGCGCTTTACCAAACTTGGGTTGAAAGATGCCGCAGATGTGAGAGGTCTTCCAAATACTGTACATCCCTCGGCATCAACACCATTATAAGATTCGGTTACAAATAACGCTGGAATACCCCATCGGTTATGTTCAATAATATATTTTTGAAGCTCGTTATTAAGTTTAGCAGCTACCAACGGACTGATATGCTCTCCTGGGTTTTTGATGCCTGCAATCCCTAATTTCAATTTTTCCACTACCCGATCTGATAATTTTAAATTGCCTTTTTCATCTGATTCTACGCCTATATTAGCATGAAAAATACGCATTTGTGCCACTTTTTCTTCCACTGACAGTAATGGCAACAAGGCATCAACGCGTTCGTCTATGGAAAGAGAAGCATCTTTATAGTCTTTAGCGATGGATTTATTGTTTTGTGAAACAGATTTACATGAGCTCAACAAAAAGACAATGGCCACAAGAGGTAATAAAAGTAATTTATTCATGATATTATTTTAATTTTTACTGGTTTTGAATTCAAAGCGATTCAACATTAAAGATTGACCTTCTATCCCTTTAAACACTAAACAAATGGACTGTTTGTCCTTGAGGTTTTTTGTACTAAACTGTCTATTTTGAAACGTATGGATGTCATTTTTAGGAACATTACAAGTGAATAATAGTTCTCCATTAGGAGCATCTTCTCTAACTTCCACGTCGACCATGGCATCCGTTAACACTTCCAATTCTAAAATAGTTTTATCCTTAAGGTTTTTTATATTTGGATACACCACATAGCTATCATTATTAAGAGGTTGTATTGAAAAACCACCTAAGGTATTTTGCACTTTTTTTAAGTTTTTTGATTTAAAATAATCCTCACCTTCTATGCTTCCTCTATTTGCGTCATATTGACCAACACCTACACCATCTACTCGTATGGTTGCCATTTCGCCATTTTCTTTATAATGGATATAGCTTATAAAAGAGTCTCTGAAATAACGGTTTTCAGTTTGACTTATATCGCAATACACATAATACCATTGATTATGCCATTCAAAAAAAGAACCATGGCGTCCTTGTAAAAACCCGTTTGGCCATGTAGGCGCATCATAGCCCTCTGCAAAACTTTCTTCTTTCATAATGGTGTCCTTATAATCATAAGGACCATACAAATTATCGGACATAGCGTAGAAACAACCCCACGAGAGATAGTATTTTCCATTGAATTGATGAACAAAAGGTTTATCATCCGTTGGCATGTCCTTATTTTTTCCGTCTGGATTATAAGGTCCTCTAGGATTATTAATAACTATTTTTTTTGGGGTTTCGGCCAAGCTAATCATATCGCTATTCAATTTTGCGATATAATAATCCCAAACTCCAAAAATGATATAATGTTCGTCATTCTCCTCAAAAATAGCCATGTCATATTCGTGGGTTGGTGTTAAATCTGAAGTTAATAATGGTTTACCCAACGGGTCTTTCCATGGCCCAACTGGTGTATCACCGACTACAACACCCGTTTGTTCATTCATTTCAGAAAAATACCAATAATATTTCCCGTTTTTATATCCAACATCGGTTGCCCAACAACCATTAAAATTAGCTCCTATATAAGTGTCCTCAGGTTTTAAGACACTTCGTTCTGTCCAATTTACTAGATCTGGAGATGACCAAGCCCACCAATCTTCCATAACAAAACCTTTGTTATCAATAGATTTATCATGAGAGGCATAAACGTATGCCGTATCTTTAAAAATATGTATGTGCGGATCGTTTAATCCCTTGTTTGGAACGATAGGGTTTTGTGAAAACCCTAATTGAAAGCATCCAACAAGGCATACTATTATAATTTTATTTTTCATTTATGGCTTCATTTTTTTAAATTGATTTAAGAATTTTGGAATTGATAAAGAATATGTGAGTTCTTTTATTCGCGATGTTTAATTTTTATTCTGAATTAGGATATGTGATAACTCTACTAAACTCAATATGAACAGGTCCGACCAATCCAGATGACATTAAAGGGTCATTTTCTTTATAAAAAGGAGCCGTGGTGAAGGTTGTTCGTTTGCCAGCTGGTCTGGATTCATTATTAACGTACCATTCTGTCATATTTCCTGTTGGTCTAAAACCTTCCAACTTGTAACCATCATCATTTGGAGGATAACGCTCGTCTCCAATCAGACTATTTGACCATTGATTGGTTATAGCTATTTCCAATTGATTATCTCCCTCAATTAAAAAATTTGTGATATCTAATTTAAAAGGTGGCATCCAGGAAATAGCAACTGGTTTGCCATTTATTTTAACTTCGGCAACAATGTAAACCTTACCTAAATCCAATAGCGCTTTAGTGTGTGAATTAACCTGAGCTCTATTTAATTTAATTGTTTTGGTATACTTTGCGGTTCCACTATAATACTTGATAGAATCCTTTTTGTGGTCTTTCCAATCAATTAAGGGATCTATCTTTATTTTTCCTCCATAACCACTTTCTCTATTAAAAGCGACATTCCAACTTCCATCAATCTTAAACGGCTTAGGAATATTAGATACATTCATTTTCCATTTTTTCTCATTAGACAATGGTATTTCATAGTCACCATTTACCAAAACATTGGCAGTAAACATCTTGTTTTTAGAAAAAGAGAAATCTATATTTTCGTGAGAATTTGTTATTGCCTCCATGTTAGTGGAAGATTCTCTAAAAACAACAAAAATAGATTCAGCTGCATTGAGCTTTATAGTTGTTTTGGTAATCTCACCTTTAGTTATAAAATCTGCTTTTTTAATTATGGCTCCTGTCATAGGATTCCATAATTCTGGAATTTTATTGCTTACTCTAAAAGATAAATCAAATGTTTTTGTAGCACTCGAATCTGCATTGAAAAAGAAATAAATATCTTCTTTCTCAGTTTTTCTATGAATATAATCAATGGCCTCTCCATTGTTGACTATTAAATCTGGTGTGATCCTGTTTGTTGATAAAACAGTGTTCCAATCCGTAAAATCATCTTCCATTATAGACGATAGTTGGGATTGGAGTTCAGAGAATTCATTTTTATCGGCTTCACTTTTGTTATAACCCGCTAATTTTTGTGGTACAACACCCATTACTGGTATGCCACTGTTAGCTATATCTAAAATCCTTTTTAAAGAACTTAATGATATCACCTCTGTATTTGTAAGCATTAGCAATTTATACGCTGTACCTTCAGGAAGCACTAGTTTATTGTTCCTTATCTTAATTCGATTGACCAAAACATCAGTATTCACATTATCAAAATTGATGGTTTTTGGAATTTCTGGTTTAAATTCATTTCTATAATAACTTCCATTTGGCGTCCCTTCACCAACGTACACCAATAGATCTGACACTGGGTTTCCTTGCCGAAGCAAGTAGGAGCCTCTGGCTATATATTTAAACCAAGCAGCCCCTGCATTTTTCCACCATGTTTGCGTTCTGTCAAAATGAAAGCCCCAATTGTTCATGGTCATACCAGGTTCCACATTTGGATTTGCTTGATGTACAAAACGATGAAACATAAACTCATTAATATCGTAGGTCCACGCCAAATCACCTGAAGTTTTTGCCATAGCTGGATTTCCTTTCCAATTTATTTCTGGCGTTGATGTAAAAGATTCTGCAGAAATAACTGGTTTCCCATAAATATGTGCTGAAGATACTGCCGAAGCGGTTTGGATTATGCGTCGGTTCATCCAAAATTCCCCCATAGGAATATCTGTTTTCCCTCCAATATCCAAATCATTTAAAGGGCCAAATCCGTATGGTTCTATATAACTTTTTAAGCCTACTGCATTGCATAATTCCGTAAAATATGCGAAGTAATTTTCAGTCATCAAATTAGAAATCACATCACGATAATCTGAGAGAACAGCTTCAGAAGTTTCTGGATTTTCAACAAATCTACCAGCAATCAAAGGTAAAAATGACAACATATCATATCCTTTTTCAGAAGAAAAAATAGCATCAAAATCATCTGTCCAATTTTGCCCACCTATTTCATAACTATCAATTTCAATATACTGTAAGGCATTTGGAGCTAAGGATTTAACATTCTTGATAACCTTTTTCACAAAACCATCAAAGAAGTTTTTAATTGCTTTTCTGTTTAGTTTATCAACTTCTAAACCTCGTCCTGCATCAGAAGCTGGATTATTAAAAGCCCCGGTTGATGTATAGCCAAAACGTAAAACGGTCCACTTACTTTCTGAGAGTTTTGTATTTAATCTCCCATTTACATCCATGAATTCTGTTAGGTTCTTAATATTGGATTTATCAATAATCATATCGCTTTTAGGTAAACCTATAGGTGCTAATTTATCGTATTCAGTTCTAGCTATAGCGGTTCTGCCCAAAGGGTTATTAATAAAATAATTAGAAGTTAGCTGTATGTCTTTAAGAGTAGTTTCTTGATTGAATTTTAACCTAAAATATTTTGAATTGATAGGTTCGAAATGATCATTGATAGCCCATTTGCCTTTACCTGTTCGCACTTTGAATAAATCTCGTACATCTTCAAAGTTATTTCCGTCTTCAGAAACTTGTAACACCGCTTTTGTATGACGATCATTGAAAATTATTTTTGCTGACTGTATAGTTTTAGGGGAGTTATACGAAAACTGAATCCATGGGTCTTGGTTGTCTATTTTCTGTAATAGTGATTCACCATCAATTTTCCCGTCAAAAATAATTGAGATATCAAGTGCTTTGTCAGATGCCGTAATTGTGGGTTGATTTTGAATATCATCTAACTCTGAAGCTAATGATGGATAGGCAATAACTGCAATATCTTTATAAAACCCTTCTCGTTTGGTAGGTTCTTTTAATTGGATATTGACATGACCCCCATCTATAATAGTTTCACTCCAAACTACTATTTTCATCGATTCTTCTGGCATAACCCAAGGACCTCCACTCGAAGACCAACCATCACAGTTGTGCACACCAAAACTTAAGCCTAAACGTTCAGCCTCTTTGGCGGCATGTTTAATCATATCATGATGCTCTCGAGAATTGTAAACAATAGGACCATACGGAATGCCCTGCGTTATATTAAAAAGTAGAAAACCACCAATACCAACTTCTGCCATCGCTTCTAAATCCTTAGTCAAACCTGCTTTAGTCATATTCCCGCTCATGGCGTGCATCCATGTTTTAGGTTTTGCTTCTTGAGGAGGATTGATGAAATTGGACTCTAAATTCTCTGATATCTCTAATAACTTTTTATCACAACTTGAAAAAAGTAGCAGCGATACACAAAACACTATTTCTTTAAAAAACTTCATTTATAATCTTCTATATTTTAAATGGTACAACTATACTAGGCTGAATCATGCCATTACTTTTTTGAGGAACCATCGGTAAATATTTTGAAATTCTTATAGATTGCCGATCGAGTGTACATATGTCTTAGCCCAATTCGTCCTTCAGTAATGGGATCAAAATCAGATGTATCCCATGAAAATAAGCGTGATTCTTTTTCGCCTTTTACTAAAAAAAAGAGTTTGTTTTCTTTCTTAAGAACCGTGATATGGTAGGTTATTCCTGTTTCAAAAAAACCTACGTTGTCGTATGATGGAAGAACTTGTGTAACGTTAAAGGATACGGTCTCTGAAGTTGGATATCGTCTCACTCGAACATAGTCATATTTTTCGCCTTTATTTGTGAATGCAGCAAAGCTTATATGTAAAGCATTCATATGATTAAAATAAGTGCGCATGGCCGGCACTTTTCGTAAATCTTTCCACTTTGAAATGTCTTTATGAAAAGGTTCCTTACCAATCCCAGTAGCTTGAATGTATAGAATGCATACATTTTTTTGCAGAGTATCGGTTCTTGTATAGTCAAACTCAATTTTTAAATCACCTTCAAAAGAATCTTTAGTCCAAAGTACAGCATGGTGCGCATCCTCTTTATCAACTGAGCCTGCGCTGTAGTGCATTCCTTTTTTGGAATTTATGATCGTTGCCATTTCTCCATCTAAAAACCATTTTTTCTTCCAATCTTTATTGCCTTTATAAACGAACTCTTTTTTCCAAATTTTAGCACTATTGAATAATTCAAATTCTGAATTCTGAATACTATTTTGACCATAAAAAAGTACGGGTAGCATACCTATACAAAAAAAAAGTACTAGATAATTTTTAAATACTGTTTTCAATTTTATGCTTTTTGATTATCCAATCTAAATTCTTTAGAGTCTTTATAGTTAGAGATTTAATTAATAATTTAATAACGATTGATTAAGCCATTAGAATAGCTTAACACTAATTTTTTATTTATATAAATAAAAAATTTATCACAATATTAAAATCTATTTCTCTTGTTGAACAAGAATAACCCAATCTTTATCTTTTTCCGTAGGCGGTAAACCTAAACTTGCTTTCACACTTGCATTAACAGTTTTAACAGAACCATCCTGTAAATCGCCTCCGTTTCTTGGGTCAAACCACTTTATAGTGTATGTTTTTGTAGAATTTCCTAAGTTTAGCGTTAATGTTTGCAATTCCATTGGTAAATACACTACATAAACGGCATCCTTTTTAGCAAAGCAATAAACATCTGAATTATCTGTTCCAAGAAGGTCGTCTACAGGTTCCATTTCCCAAAACGGAATATGTTTAAAAAAGCGTAACGCATACCTGTTCTGGTCCCAAAACAAATCACGACTTCTAAAATCTTGGCAGGTTAAATCGGAATTTGGACTGGCATAGCCAAAATACCATTCTACACCATAACCTCCTGCAGTTAAAACGCCCCACAAAGCTCTGGCACGAGCCGCATTATGCTCTGGGTCTTCATCATCAGGTAATAAAGCTATATTGGCTTTACCAGGTTCATCTACTGCTAATACCCATTTCTTACCAGTGGCATTAGATTTTTCTCGCCATTTTAATACCCTAGGGCGTACATCTCTGAATTCAGCATCACTTAATTGTAAGGAAGCACCTGTTAATGGAGATTGGTCTCCAATTAACTCAGCATATCTATCATCTTTATTTGGAAATGTATGGATGACCATAGGATGTTTGTAAGCATCTAACTTATGAACATAATTTGCGACTTTTCTAACTTCTTCTATGGGTTGATTATTTTCTTCACCTAAATTCCAGTTCATGGCTAAATGATGCCCAAATCGTGCAATAAGTTCTCTATAATATAATTTCCCCTCCACACCAAAAACACCTTGATCCATCAAATGGTCCGTTTCTGTTTCATGGGTTTTAAAATGTAGAAACATACCTTTTGATTCAGCATATTCAAAGATGCGTTCCCATTGATCCATTTTAGAAATATCAAATCGGGTTTTATGAAACATAGTTTCCCATGCCTTAATATTACTCTTGTCGCTTGCATATTCTTCATAGTCTTCTTTAGATACTTTTAAAACATAGGGGAAAACATTTCTATCATCGCCGTCAACATTAAAAGTTAAAAATGAAAACACATTTAACTCCTCACTTGCTAAATAATTTATAGCTCCTAATAAGTTTTTTCCTTTATCACCTTTCCACAAAAATGGCTTTGCACTATCTTCAAAATCGGGAGAATGAGGACTCCAACTTTTTCTCAAATCTAGGGCATTAGTAGACATATCAAAATCATCATAAGCTAAAAAATTCTCCGGAGAATCAACACCTAATTTTATAAAATATTCGTTGGTTTCAGCAAACTTTAAATAAGATTCTCCTACATAATTTAACCGTCCTTTTGCCCTATTATCATTTCCTGATTTATCGGATGCTGCAATAGAAAAACTACCTGATTGCCCATCCATAAAACCAGCACTGGTTGCGTTGGTTAAGTTTTCCTCTAGGGCTATATTTTCACCTTTGTTAAAAGATGCTGTATAAGTCCAGTCACCGGTAATATCAGGTGTAAAATACACTTTCCAAATATTTCCTGAATCTGCACTTGTTTCGGCGGCATTACCATCAGCAGCATAAAAACCTGGAATAACATAGGTTTTTCCATTGTTTGTAAAAGTCACATCTAACCGGTAATTCAAAAACGGGTTGTCATCTGCCATTTCACTGGTTTTTGGGCCTTCAAAGTTTAGCTCCACACGATGCCATTTTTTAAGTTCTCCATTAATCTTTACCTCAGGTTGTTTAGAAGTACAAGAACAAATTAATAATGTTAGTGTCAAAAAGGAATAAAACAAATTATATCTCATTGTTATTTTTATTTTAATTATTTTTCTATATTAAAATGAATTTATCACCAATTGAATGGTGTGTGTACCAGGTGTTAATCTAACCGAACCAAAAGCAGATGCCACTTTTTTACCATTGTGCATAAGCTCCTTACCTAGTGTTGGTTTTATGGAAAATTCGGCCACCATATTAGCCGGAATTTCTATGGTATAGGTTTGTAATCTTGGATTGTTAAATGTATAGCTTCCTTTAATAGTGCCTTTCACAGTAGGTACTTCAATGGAACTCTCTGTTAAATCGCCCATTTGCGGTTTGATATCAGCAATTCCAAATCCAGGAGTTTTAGGAGTAATACCCCACAAGCCTCTTGGGATAATATTTGCGGGCACAGCTCCCCAAGCATGATTCCAGTCTAAATCATTCTTAAACCTTAATGCCCAAGCTTCTAATGTCATTGTTGAGCCAATACGTATCATATTGTACCAACTTCTTTCATCAGTACCAGCCAATAGCTTTAAAGCATAACCTTCCTCTCCAGCATTGTATAATGCATCCAATAGATATTGTGAACCATAAACACTGCATGCCATGCCTCTTGATTTAAGAAACTCAACGACGGTGGTGATGTGCTCTTCTGGAACCATATTAAAAGCCAAAGGCAGGATATTGGCATGTAAGGATGCATGATCTGTACCTATACCATCTATATAAACACCTCTTTTTATATCAAACATTTTTTCATTAACCACTTTTTTTGCTTTTAATGCTCTTAATTCAAATTCTATAGCCTCATGTGTTTTACCTAAAACATGGGCGAATTCTGCCATAATTTTCATGTTTTGATAATAAAACGAATTG